>DAOVIU010000295.1 GCA_030673585.1 Pseudomonadota bacterium
GTGGGTTTTAAGAACATTCTCACGCAAAAGAATAGTTCATTTAAAAAATTAAGTTTGATGTATATATAAAATATAGAATACATCAAAATGTCAAGATTTTTTTCCCGGGAATGTTGGCAGCTTGACTTTCAACAAATGTAAATACTATATTTTATCATCAAAACAAAAGGGTATGCCAGGGCGGATAGAATGAACAATTCCCTCGCTGACTTGGAGAGCAAGAATAAACAATTGGTTATGATCGGCGGAAAGGGTGGTGTCGGAAAGACGACGTGCGCCACGGCCATTGCCGTCCATTTCGCCCGCCTGGGGAGGAAGACTCTGGTCATTTCCAGCGATCCAACCCCATCCCTTTCCGATATCTTTGAGACGGAAATCGGAGATCAACAGACTCCTATCGCGGCCGTGGAGGGTCTTTACGGCATCGAGATCAGCTCCGACGTCGTTCTCAAAATGTGGAAGGAACGATTCGGCCCCGAAATCTATGAGGTTATCTCCTCCTTCGCAAATGTGGACTACGACTTCGTGGATTACATCGGAACGGCTCCCGGAATAGAGGAGGAGTACATGTTGAACTATATCCTGGGACTGGTCGAGAGCAAGGAATTCGATCTCGTGGTTTGGGATACGGCCCCTGCAGGCCATACGTTGCGGCTGCTCCATCTGCCCCAGATCTTCCTGAAACACCTGGAAGCAGCTACGAAGTTCTACATGAACATCTACAGTTACTTCGAGAAACTGAGGGAAAGCGTCAAACTTCAAAAGGGGAAACGCACCCTTCTGGAAATAATCAGCAGCTGGGAAGCCTTAGCCCTTAAGATCGTTGACTTCATTCGGGATCAGGAGAAGTCCGAGTTCATCATCGTCACCATACCCGAAGCCCTTGGGGTCAAACAGACGGAGAGAATCATCAGCGATTTCGATCAATACGAGCTCGTGGTAAGCCACATGATTATCAATAACGTTATCAAGGAGGCCGATTGCTCCTTTCATAAGGCGAGACAGGCCATGCAGGCGGAATATATAAAAATTCTCCGGGACCGATACGGCAAGAGAATAAAACTCATCCAGGTCCCCCTTGCCCCCCTCGAGATCAAGGGGGTGGAGCGGATCGAGCAGATATCCGGGGTTCTCTTTTCCAAATAGGTAGTTTCTTAATCCATAGAGCTGATACTTCTTCGGGAGGCATGATGACCATTTCAAGACGAGTCCAGGGGATTAAACCCTCGCCGACCATAACCATCTCGACCAAGGCAAAGTCCATGAAGGCGGAGGGTATCGACGTAATCGGATTTGGCGCCGGGGAACCCGATTTCGATACCCCGGATCATATAAAAAAGGTCGCCATCAAAGCCGTGGAGGACGGGTTCACCAAATATACGGCTGCCGGTGGTACCGATGAGCTGAAGGATGCCGTTATTGGGAAATTCAAGCGGGACAATGGATTGGACTATGACCGGAGAAACATTCTTATCTCCTGCGGGGCAAAGCATTGTATCTATAACTTGGCCCAGGTTCTCCTCGACAGGGGGGACGAGGTTATTATCCCATCCCCTTACTGGGTCTCCTATCCCCCCATCGTCACATTAGCCGACGCCGTACCCATCATCCTGGAGACCACGGAAGAGAACGGGTTCGAGATGGACCCGGATGATCTGAGGCGAGCTATCACCAAGCGGACCAAGGCATTGGTTTTAAATAGCCCCAGTAATCCCACCGGGGCGACGTATACGGAAAGCAAGCTGAGGGCCATCGCGGATATCGTCGTCGAGAAGGGAATTTATGTCATTTCCGACGAGATTTACGAGAAGATCGTTTACGATGGGTTTCGGCACGTCAGCATCGCCTTCCTTAATGAAGGGGTCAAGGAGCGGGCCATTATTGTTCACGGCGTATCCAAGACATATGCCATGACCGGCTGGCGGATTGGATACGCCGCCGGGCCGAGCTCCATCATAGAGGCCATGAATAAGATCCAGGGCCAGAGCACTTCCAACCCCACTTCCATCTCCCAAAAGGCCTCTTGTGAGGCCTTGGATGGCCCGCAGGATATCGTTGACGCGATGGTGGCAGAATTTCAGAAAAGGCGGAACTACGTGATCGATAGGTTCAACTCAATGGAGGGGATCCCGTGTGTCAAACCCACGGGGGCTTTTTACGCCTTTCCCAATTTTTCAAACTATCTGGGCAAATCCTTCAGGGGAAAACATATAAGGGATTCCGTGGATTTAGCGGACTATTTGCTCGATGTAGCTCGGGTCGCCGTGGTTCCCGGCTCCGCCTTCGGTGCCGAGGGGTTTGAGAGGCTTTCCTTCGCCACCTCTATGGAGAATATTGAAGAAGGCATGGATAGAATTGAAAAGGCGGTCAAGGACTTGGATTGAAGGAAACCCGATAGGATTTCACTCCCCACCCCCTTTTCCAAGCCTTTCCTTGAAGTAGTCATCCAAGATTCCCCGATGGTCGAAGGCCATGTCCTCAGGGAGGTTATGTTGATCGAAGATTCCAGCCTCCTGGGCGTCATCCATGGCTTTAGGAACTCCATGAGCTCTAGCGATATAAACCATTGATATGGCATGAAATCTTGGGTCCCTTTTTGGATCCGAATAGGTGTGAAATTGGCGGATGAGACGGACGCGAAGCCCCGTTTCCTCCCTGGCTTCCCGCACCGCAGCTTCCTCCAAACTCTCCCCGTAATCCACAAATCCCCCGGGAATGGCCCAGCCGATGGGTTCGTTCTTTCTCCTGATCAAGACGATCCCCGTCTCAGCTCCCCCAGCTTCGACCTCAATAATGATATCCACGGTGGGAAAGGGGTTTTTATACTGTTTTATCTTGGTCCCGCATTGAGGGCACTCGATAAATTTCCTCATCTTGCTCCCCGATGAAGCGATTTCTCCATTATTTGTTGCGCATGTCCAGCAATTCCTTTCTCAGGGTGTCCAGGGCAATGATAGCGGTCCTCTCGAGAAGCATCCCTTTCGTTCCGCCCACCTGATAATCCACCCATTTCCCCATGCCTTCGGAGGCCATGCCGATATAAATGTGGACCCTGATATCTTCTCCCTCCGTTGAGACCTCCTTTTCCGGATACCCCGAGACGGATAATCCCAGGTGGCCGCTACAACCTTCCCTCGCTTTCCGCGCAAGGAAAAGGACAAATTCCCCCCTGTCCCTCTTCAGCTTGCTGAATTCTCCCTCTTCGATGCCCAGGAAAGACCTGATTGTCCCTTCTGAATTGAGCA
>DAOVIU010000203.1 GCA_030673585.1 Pseudomonadota bacterium
CCATCCCTTTCCGATCCCAAGGCCGACTTAGAAAGAGTTACGTCCGGGTTGCAAAAGCGATACGGTCTGAAAGGCCTAAGCATTGACTATCCCACATTGATAACGTTGGGAGATAACCTCAGGGCTGCTCAGTGGAAGGTAAACGTCGTCATCTGGATGGACCAAGAGATTATCGACGTCAGGCCGGCACATTTCAAATCCCTTTACGGTATCGCCGTCGATATCGGAACGACCACCCTTGCCGGTTACCTCTGTAATCTCGTGAGCGGGGTGGTTTTGGCCATGGACTCCCTGCTGAATCCCCAACACCCATTCGGTGAGGATATCATGGCCAGAATCACCTATGTTACAAGCCATCCAGGTGAGGGTTTGAAGAAAATGCACGAAGGGATCATTCAATCCATCAACGGGATGATCGTCAACACAACTCGAACGGTCGGGACCTCACCCGAGCACGTCTACGAAATGACCATCGTCGGGAATACGGCGATGCATCACTTCTTCTTGGAGATCAACCCCGAATACTTGGGAAAGTCTCCCTTTTGCCCTGCCCTTCAACGGTCGATGGACGTTAAGGCCAGGGATCTGGGGCTTACGACCCATCCCTGTGGGAATGTCCACGTCCTCCCCATCGAAGCGGGTTTTGTGGGGGCCGATAATGTAGGAGTCATATTGGCCCAGCAGCCCCATCAAGCGGACGAGAAAACCCTGATCATCGACATCGGGACCAACGGCGAATTGGTTTTGGGGAACAAAGAAGGCCTTCACTCTGCCTCCTGCGCCACGGGGCCAGCATTTGAAGGAGCACACATAACGTTCGGAATGCGCGCAGCCCATGGGGCAATCGAGAGGGTTCGGATAAACCCCGAGGACTACGAGGTCAGTTTCAAGGTGATAGGGGCCGATCAGTGGAGCGACCAGTGCAAGCCCGATGAGATTGGGGCGAAGGGGATCTGTGGTTCCGGAATCATCGATGCGGTGGCGGAGATGGTTAAGGCGGGCATCGTGGAGAAGAGCGGAAGGCTCCTTGGAACCATTCCATCGAGCCGCATAAGAAAGGCTGAGAAAGGGTATGAATTCGTCATCGCCCAGGCGAGGGAGACAGTCATCGGCCGGGATATAACCATTACCTCTGATGATATCAGGCAAGTCCAGTTGGCAAAGGGGGCTCTCTATGCAGGGGCCAAGGTGATGATGGGGATTCTGGGATTTAATGAGATCAATCGGATTATTCTTGCGGGGGCTTTCGGAAACTTCATCGATTCCGAAAAGGCCATGGTCTTAGGCCTGTTTCCTGACTGTGACCTCCGAGAAATTACGGCGGTTGGAAATGCAGCCGGGGATGGTGCTCGTATTGCCCTCCTCGATAGGGAAAAGAGAAGGGAAACAAACGACATCGCCAGAGGGATTAACTACATCGAATTGACCCTCTGTAAGGATTTCCCGGATCAATTCGCTCTGGCCATGCATTTTCCCCATATGAGAGACCCCTTTCCACATCTCAGGGGACTTGTACCGGATAAGATGATCAACCTCTAAATCGGTTTTGACGCCGCCAGACAGGAGAGACATGAGACAAGAACCGAGAGATTGCGGGATGGAGATAATCCAGGCCATTCGAAATATCAAATTAGACCCTAAGACCTTCAAAGATGATGGTGAAAAATCCTTGGATTCCGTGGTGCAATTCTTCTTGGACCATCTGAAAAAGCTCGTTTTCTGTTCGATCAGGGCCGCTACGCTGAGGCGGTTGTGGAGTTGGCAAAGGTTCAATGTAAGCCCTTATAAATCGACCAGGAATAATATCCTTCTTTCCCGGATCCTGTAATCCCCAAAATTAAGTTTGATCTTGTCGAAATGTTGTGATAAAAAGGAATGACATTTTCATGGAAATTGGTGAAAAACCCTGCCGACTATGTCTAACCTCATCCTCAAGAACATAAAGGGAGAAGGGAAAACTCACCCCATTCATAGGATCCCCTTCAAAATCGGAAGGGACCGCAAAAATGATGTGGTCCTGGAATCCAAAATCGTATCCCGCGAACATGCCCAGATCGTGAATATGAAGGGGGGCCTCGCCATAGTAGATCTTGGCAGCCATAACGGGACCTTCGTCAATGGGACTCAAATTAGGAAGACGGTGTTACGAGACGGCGATGAAATCCTCATCGGGGAGACCCTCATCCTCTACCAGGAGACCATCGCCGAGGATATTCACTTCTCGGAGGATTATTCCCCTTTGGATTCAAAGGCTACCATCATCAGGCCCATTGAGGATTTAGCGATAACCGGGCTTCTGGGAAAGGAGGAGCAGCCCCCTCGCCGAAAGGATCAGCGGATTGAACAACTGGAAAAGAATAATCGGAATCTTATCACCCTTTACGAGTTGAGCGAAAAACTGATCTCCTCAATCTCTTTGAGGGAGTTATTGGACATCATCATCGAACTTATCTTCAAATCCATTGATGCGGACCGGGGCTTCTTAATGCTGTTCGATGAGGGGAGAAACCTGATCCCTAAGGTGTTTAAATATAGGGATTCGGCTCCGAAGGGCGATGAAAAAATCACCATCAGTCAAACCATCGTCAATAGGGTTACACAGGATAGGGTTGCCATTCTGACCGCCGATGCCATGGTAGACCCCAGATTTAGTGAGGGACAAAGCATATATCTCCATGGGATTCGATCGGCCATGTGTGTCCCCCTTTGGAGGGAGAGTGATATCATCGGCATCATCCATCTCGACACCTTCAGCCGAATAAACCAATTCACGGAAAATGACCTGGAGCTCCTGATGGCTATTGCGAACCACGCCGCCATCGGCATTGAACAGGCGAGGCTGAATGAGAGAATCCTGATGGAGATGCAGATTAGGAGCAATCTCGAGCGCTTCCACTCTCCCGATGTGGTCAACACCATTATGGAGGAAAGCGCCGAGAAGGGGACTTTATCCCTGAAGGTCGAGGAAAAGGCGGCCACGGTCCTCTTCATCGACATCCAGAATTTTACCTCTTTGGCGGAAAGGCTGAGTGCCCCGGAGGTCGCCTCACTTCTGAACGAGTACTTCAGCATTATGACCGATATCGTATTCGAATACGACGGAACGCTGGATAAATACATCGGAGATGCGATTATGGCCACCTTCGGTGCCCCCTACTCTCATGGAAATGACGCCGAGAAGGCGGTTTTGGCGGCATTAAAAATGCGGGGGGAATTGGAAAGGTTAAGGAGCCGGAAGGAAGAAAGGCACCGATTCGATGTTCGCATAGGGATAAACAGCGGCAATGTCGTGGCGGGCTATATCGGGTCCATGAAAAGATTGCAATATACCGTCCTGGGAAACGTGGTCAACGTGGCCTCCTATTTGGAATCCATAGCCAAACCCAACGAAATCCTGATCGGGGAGGAAACCTTTCGGCAGGTGAAGAAGCTCTTCCTCTTAGAAGAATCGGGCAAGAAAAGGGTGAAAAGGGGAATGAGAGAAGTCCGTTATTACCGAGTAATTGGCGAAAAATAGAAGGGGATATTCATTGCCATGGGATCATTGAATAGGATTATGCCACTCATTCCGTTGATCCTATCCCTTTCCTTCTCAATCTCCCTCGGTCAAATCGAAAGGGACCCGGAGGAGAAGGATATCAAGAACCTCTTCTTCAACCCGAGGGTGAGTTCGGAGGAGATAAAAAGGGTGGTGGTACTGCCCATCCACTCGGAGGAAGAAGGGTTGAGATATGCGCCCAGGATAACGGACCTGCTCCTTGCGAACCTCAGAACGGTCCGGAAATATGACATCCTTCCCGCCCAAAACCTCAAGGGCCTCGTTGAGGAAAGGCACATGGATTGGGCGAGAATCCATCACTACACCCAGGCTTTGGAGATCGGCAAGTCCCTTGGTGTCGATGGGGTGATTATCGGTTCCTTGTCCCAGTATGGCAGAATGAGAGAAAGGGCTCAATTCGGCCTAAACATTCGGATGATCCGGATCCCGGAGGGGAATACCGTCTGGAGCATGAGCTGTTCCGCTAGAGGAAAACCAAGAGAGATGGAAAGCGTTGCAAAGGGGGGGATTGAATCCATCATCCGTACTCTAATCCATCGATGGCAATCCGAGGAAACCACGATGGCCTGGGGCATCAAACTCCAGCCCCTGGAAGCCTCAGGCGGCTACCGACACATCACCCTTGAGGTTCCCGAATACAGGGAGACAG
>DAOVIU010000036.1 GCA_030673585.1 Pseudomonadota bacterium
CAGAATCATACCTCTCCCTCAGGGAGAGGGGCTGAAAAACCTCGGCTTTATGGGCTCCTTCCGGCAGGTGTTGGGGACAGTCTGGAAATCGATTGTGTTAATCTGGATAGTGATGGTTCTACGAACCTTTGTTGCTCATTCTTTCCTGACCTTTATACCCGTGTTGTATGCAAGGGAAGGCTATTCTCTCGTCTCCATTGGGACAATGGTATCCCTGTTTACCGTAACGGGCTCAATCAGCGGGCTGCTCGCTGGTCACCTGTCGGACAGAATCGGATACAAACCGATCTTTTATGCCGCTTTCGGTTTGACAACGCCCAGCCTTTACTTGCTACTCTATCTTCCGGGCAACTGGATCTATTTTAGCGTCTGTTTGGCGGGGTTTTTTGCTATGGCGACTCTGCCACTGGGAGTGGCCATGGCTCAGGAACTGGCCCCGCGGGGGAGATCGATGGCTTCAAGCCTCATGATGGGTCTGGCTTTCGGGGCGGGCGGAATGATGACCCCTGTGACGGGAATGCTGGCGGATATTTTTTCGATCCGGCCCGTTCTCTTGTTCTTGGCGATAATACCCTTCCTGACAATTGGCCTCATCTTTTTTCTGCCAGAGGTAAAATCGAAATATCGTGAATCCGTTGTCGTCTGAGGGTTCCTCCATTTTTCCCCTTCACAGTAGGGAGCGGAAGGAAATCTAATTGCCTGCCCTAAGCCTTCCCGCTTCCCGAACAACCCCATCACCCGCCTGGGGAAGTCCCGTTCGCAGATTGGTGGCAGTTAGGGAAAGAATGTCAAAGAATCCATTAAAGGAGGGATTTTGTAAACCATTTTATCCCAGAGGTGTCTAATTTTATAGAACTACGGAAAGGAGAAGGCAAAATGAAGAGAACGGGAAGGCTGCCTTGGGCACTGCTTATTTTGCTCCTCACAATAATTTCCATCACCTCAGCACAAGCAAGATCGGATTATGGAGATGAGGGGGAGACAATCCTCGTGGGACGCATATCATACGTCAAGGGGAAGGTATTGAGATACATTGCTGAGGAAGAGGACTGGGTTGCCATAGTCAAGGATACTCCATTCGGCATGAGCGATGCTTTACATTCCGAGAAATACGGAAGGGCGGAAATTATCATGCCAAATAACACGTGGGCCAGGATTGACGACGAAACAGAGATTCGGCTCATTGCGCTAAGAGACGATGTAACGGAAATTGAAGTGACTTCAGGCGTAGCTCGATTCTACAACAAGAGTTCTGATTCGGTGGTCAAAGCGGTAACGCCCTTCGGGCATGTGATGGCGCCAGGGGACACCACCTTTGACCTGTGCGTGAGCAATGGCTCCGCAGAAGTGGTAGCCTTGAAGGGAACGGTGTATTTTGTTCATAAGGTCTCTGAGACGAGATTTGAAGTGATCGCTGGGTCCTCGTCTCTCATTGCGGACAATCGGGAAGTGACCGCTGGAGAGGCCTACACGGATCCTTATTGGCATGCTTGGAACAGTAAGAGGGATGCCCTGTGGGTCGGAAGGATGCGGGTAAAGGGAAAATCAGTGAACTATCTACCTTCATCCCTGTATCATGATGCTTACGTTCTGGACGAGCATGGCAGATGGGAAAGGGTTTATTACAATGGAACCTATTACGATTTCTGGCGTCCTCTCTATGTTGGCGCGGGATGGGTGCCATTTACCGTGGGCAGATGGATCGTGTGGTATGGGGACCATACCTGGATCCCGTGCGAGCCGTTTGGATACGTAACTCACCACTATGGCGCCTGGGTATTCATAAGGGGGTATTGGTATTGGGCTCCGCCCGTGCCCTTCGTCAGGGTGTCAATCGGTCCTCCACTCTTTCCCATCCCATTTTTCTGGTTTCCGGGAAGGGTGGCGTGGATACATCGTCTTGGACGAGTGGGGTGGGTGCCCTTAGCTCCCTGGGAGCCCTACTACTGTTATCGCCGTTGGGGACCACGAACGGTCATCATCAGGAACGTCAACATAACGAATGTACACCTCAATATTAATAGGTATAAACACTTCAAGCATGCCGTCGTAATTGACAAGAAAAACCTCTATAGAGTTAAGAACTACAGGAAGATCAGGATTAGGAGCGTAAATCATGCGGCGATTCTCAACAAGTACCGAATGGTGCCCGTTATAAACAAAAAGGTCGTAAGAAATTACGGGAACATCAGGCACAGGTATAGCCTTACAAAGATTAATGAGATGCGGAAGCCGCCTCGGCCGACCGTTACACGAATTGGCAAAAATAAGTTAGTCCCAGTCCGGGGTCCAAATGTCAGGGCAAAAACGGTTCCGGAAAATGTTGGGGTTCCTAAGAGGGGTAAAGTCACAAAGGGGCCACGGATAAAACTAATAAAAGTCAAAAATAGGGCGGTCCCCCCGGATCGAATTAAAGGGCCGGTCTCGAAAGGAAAACTCGAGGGGAGAAGACTCAAGGGGAAGTCGAGATCACGCGGAGCAGATCGAAGGCAGCTTAGAAGGGAAGTCGAAAAGCCATTGAGGAAAGTCCCCCCGAAACCAGTCATGAGACAGACGGTGCGACGGAAGGATCACGGGCACACGAGAGGAGAAGCTAAAAAGCAATGGACGAAAATTCCTCCCAAGTCTGTGAGGAGGCAACCGGTGCGAGGGGAGAAAAAGAGGCTTTCGAGAAGCCAGCCGCGGGCGACGAGGTGAAGGATGCTATCCGGACCTCAGAAAGCATTTCGAAAAGGGCCCAAGCGAAGCGTAAAGAGGCAGGTCACACGGCGGCCGCATGCGTGCCCTACTCGTGGATTGTGAAGTCCGCTCTCTTCGTGGTATACATACCGCCTGGATAAAAAGGATTCTCTAAATCGACTGCGTCAGGGAAGGGAGCTCCACGGGGAAGGATCCCCCATGTCGGTGAGAGATGAGGAATTGGTGGCCCAGGCTCGGAAGAACGATCCACGGGCCATAGAGGAATTTGTGAGTCGCTACCAGCAAAAGGCTTACGCAATCGCTTACCACATGTGCGCTGGAGACAGCGAAGAGGCTCAAGATCTCACCCAGGAGGTTTTCTTACGGGTCTTCCGAAATCTAAGAAAATTTCGAGGAGCTTCTTCATTTTACACGTGGTTCTATCGCATCGTGGTGAATACGTGCTTGGATGGGAGAAGGCGTCGCCGGCGGTGGGAACGAATCTTTTCCCCCTGGCGACCAGGACAGAATGAGGAAGAACCTTCAAAGAAGGTTCTCGAAGAACAGCCGGATATGTATGGAGATAGTAACCCCCTGGCGGTTTTGAGCGGTAAACAACTTACCCTGCAAATTCGGAAAGCCCTGATTTCGCTCCCTGAAAGGCAGCGGATGGCTTTCCAACTCAAGGTATTCCAGGGGATGAGCATCCGTGAGATCGCTCAGGTGATGGGATCGGCGGAGGGAACGGTTAAGAGCCAACTCTTTCGTGCAACCCATTCCCTGCGAACGGCCTTACAGGACTGGGTCGTGCCATAGAGGAGGCGAGGATATGAAGCCATGTCCTGAGCACAGGGAGACCTTGCGGTTGGATGTATATGGGGAATTGGACCCGGGTAAACGTCCAGCCTGGGAGAAACACCTTGAGACGTGTGAGAGTTGCCGCCAAGAACGGGAACAACTGGCTCTCCTGCTTCAAACGGTGAAGGGGAACATGCCTACTCCGACGCTTTCCCACGAGGAAGCCGAAACACTCGCCAGCGCCATTACCCGAAAACTGAGAGGGGAACGAGAGGAGGCGTGGTGGCGAAAGCGGGTGTGGGGTGTACCTAATCGGCTTGTTCCTGCTCTGGCCGCGGCTTCGATACTGATAGGAGCATTGGGATGGTTCGGCATTAAGGGGTTCCGAACCTCGTCCTCTATCAGGAACGTCTCGCATTTGAAATCGGAGGAGCAGATACTGGTCAAGGATCTGGACATCATTGAGAACCTGGAGCTCCTGGAAGAGATGGATACCCTGCAGAAATTGGTCCACGTGGTCGACAACGAAGACATGGCCTCCACCAGAGAGCAGAACTAAGGTGCTGGAGGAAGGCTCAACATGGTGGAACAGATGCACAGAAGGTTACCGGGTTTGAGCCGATGGGGCATAATTACTGCCCTGGGCTTGGGGATCATCATCAGCTTTTCCGCGCCGACTTGGGGCCAGCCCAAAAAACGACTGGAGAGGAACCGGAGGATCTATCAAAGCTTGAATCCTGAGGAAAAGGCCAATCTCAACAGGAAATTGCAACGGTGGAAATCCCTGCCCCCGGAGAAGCAAAGGGTCTTGCGCCATAGAATGAAAAAGTGGAGGGAGCTTTCCCCGGAGGACCGCCAGCGTTACCGGCACCGGTTCAATCAGTGGCAAAAGCTTCCGCCGGATGAACGCCAGGAGATTCGGAAAAAGCTCGAAAAATGGAACGGATTGCCACGACAGGATCGAGAGCGAATTCGCCGAAGATTTCGCAGCCGATAATGAATTCAGGTAGCACCATGGTTCTTGCTACTAAAAGAAGACATCGTGAGTTTCCTACGTCGTTTTTTCCTCAAGAATCGACGCCTCCAGGAAACGACCACCACCAAACCAACCAGCGCGACGAGGCCGATAATATAGTGCTTAGTGTAGGATTTAGGCCGCACGTCGAGGCTGGCAACCAGGTCGACCTCCTTCCTTGAAAATTTCTCACCCTCCAGAACGAGCTTTCCGAGAATGGTCCCTTGGCTTATGGGGGGATTCACCGAAGAAGGAATCTCTTTTTTGAGAGAGATGGAACCCTCAAGGTCTTTACGAATCGTTACGATAAGGCTCTTGGCGGCGACAAGGTCCAGTTCTGGCGGGTCGCCCTTTGACACCTTTACCTTCCCGACAACTTCCCCTTCCCTGGCTAATGTGAGGGTTGAAAAGTTCTTAAACCCGTATGCTATAAGTTTCAATGCGTCACTTTCACGGATCTTGGGATTCCTTGCGCCCATGATGACGCCGATGAGCCGTTGGCTCTCTTTTTTGGCCGAGAAAAGAAAGTGATACCCAGCTACCCGTAGATATCCCGTCTTGATGCCGTCGACGCCTTTGTCCAGATGGAGCAGCGGGTTCCAGTTTTTCTGTTTTATCCCCTTATACGTATACTCCGGAAGGGTGTGGAACTTCAGGGCATCGGGATGCTCATGGATGTAGTGATATCCTAAATTGACCATATCGATGGCACTTGTCTGTTGATCTTTGGCGTGCAGCCCGTGGGCGTTGACAAAGTGGGTGTGGTTCAGGCCGAGAGCACGGGCCTTTTGGTTCATTTGATGGACAAAGACTTCCTCCGCGCCTGTCAGAAACTCGGCGATAGCCATAGCGCCGTCATTCGCTGATATAGCGGCAACTCCTTTGATCAATTCAATGAATTTCACCCTGTCTCCAACTTCAAGAAACATCTGGGAGCCTCCCATCTTCCATGCTCTTTTGCTCACGGTCTCCTCTTGGTCGAATTTTACCCTCCCATGCTTGATGGCGTCGAACGCCAGATACAAGGTCATCACTTTTACCAGGCTGGCGGGGTTGAATCGTTTCTCGGGGTTCTTTTTAAAGATAATTTGACCAGTTATCCCATCCATCAACACGGCTGATTCCGATTTGATCATGAGATCTGGCTCGGATTGGCACCACCCATGCCAGATGGGATGGAGCCACAGGCTCGTCACAAAAAAGATCCCGATTACAACAAACCACTTCGGTCTCATTCTTTAATTCCTTTCTCCAGGGGTAAAGCCTATATTCGTGCTTACCACTAAGGGATAAAGATACCAATTTTTTTTCCAAAAAGCAGGGCCGATATGGATTATCTCACCATATATACATAGTTTTCCGCTGTTTTTTTAGCGGGCAGTGTAGGGGTCAGGACCCGAATTTTCCTTGAACAATTCCGCGGAAATGGATAACATGGTGGGAATCCGAACGGGTGAAAACATAGTTGAAGGCTTTAGTGACAGGAGCTACCGGATTTATCGGGAGCCATTTAGTCGAAAATCTCCTCGAAAGAGGGGTGCATGTCCGATGCCTTATCCGAAAAACCAGCGATTTAAAGTGGTTACGAAAGCTGCCCATCGAGCTGGTTCATGGGGATTGTGGCGATAAGGCCTCTCTGAGGGAGGCCGTGAGGGGTGTCGACCAGGTGTTCCATGTGGCGGGTGTGACCAAAGCCATAAACGAGAGAACCTACTTTGAGGTAAATGCTTTGGGAACCGAGAACCTGATTCATGCCTGCCTCGAACACAATACCCGCCTCCAAAAGCTCGTCTACATCTCGAGCCAGGCAGCAGCGGGCCCATGTCGGAATGGAGGGAAGAAAAGGGAATCGGACCTGTGCGAGCCAGTTTCACCCTATGGCAGGAGCAAACGAATGGGAGAGGAGGTGGCCATCGCACACTCTCATGAACTCCCCCTCCTCATCCTCCGGCCCTGTGCCGTATATGGACCAAGGGACAAAGATATATATGCCTTTTTCAAACTCCTCTCCAAAAGGATCAAGCCCTGCCTCTCGGGTCAGGATCAACATATAAGCCTGTGTTATGTCAAGGATATCATCCAGGCGATCCTGTTGGCCGCTGAAGCTCGGCAACCCAGCGGGGAGGTGTTTTTCCTCTCCGATGGCCACGATTACCGGCTGGAGGAAATCGGTGATACCTTTGCCCGGGCAATGGAGGTGACCCCCTTGTGTGTCCGCATTCCGGGATGGATGGTATTCGGAATCGCTTTTTTTTCAGAGCATCTATCTAAGGTAACTGGAAGACCTCCCCTCCTCAACAGAGGCAAAGTGGAGGAAATGGTGCAACAAAATTGGGTCTGTGATATCACAAAGGCCAAGACCCTTCTGGGGTTTGAACCGCGCTTTCCGCTTTCACAAGGAGCCAAGCTCACCTTTGATTGGTACCGAAGGCAAAATTGGTTATAGCGGAGATTGGGGTGATCCATGGACGTCTTTGATAAGTGTCTGAAGATCTATGAGGAATGCCTGCAGATTAAGGGAAGCGGTCACTATTTTTTCTTCAGGAAGATCGAATCGCCGCAGGACTCCGAAGTGATAGTTGATGGAAAGCGGCTGATCATGGCCGGGTCCAACAACTATCTCGGCCTCACCAACCATCCCAGGGTGAAGGAGGCAGCCATCAAAGCCATTGAGAGATTCGGAAGCGGCTGCGCGGGGTCTCGTTTTCTCAATGGGAATTTGGAAATTCACGAAGAACTGGAGATGAAGCTAGCTCGGTTCTTCCGAAAGGAGGCTGCCCTCGTCTTTGCCACCGGCTATCAGACCAATTTGGGAGCGATTTCGGCCCTTGTGGGTCGCAACGATGTTGCAATCATCGATAAATACAATCACGCGAGCATTATCGACGGTTGTCGTCTCTCCTTCGGAGAGGTGAAGAAATTCCGCCACAACGACATGAAGGATTTGGAACGGGTTCTCGAGGGGACCAAGGGAAAGGGCAAACTGATCATTGTGGACGGCGTTTTCAGCATGGAGGGGGACATTGCCGATCTCCCTTCCATTGTCGAGTTAGCCAAAACCTACGGCGCCAGGCTGATGATAGATGATGCCCATGCCATTGGTGTTCTCGGAAATGGAGGGAGGGGAACTACGGAACACTTTATGCTGGACGACCAGGTGGATCTCATCATGGGCACATATAGCAAATCCCTGGCTGGCATTGGAGGGTTTGTCGCCGGCGAGGAGGAAGTGGTCAATTTCATCAAACACGTGGGGAGGTCGATGATCTTCAGCGCCAGCCTGGCTCCCTCCCTGGTAGCGTCGGTGAGTGCAGCCTTGGATATCATCGAGGAAGAACCTGAATTGAGAGCTAAGCTCTGGAAGAATACCCAGAAAATGCTCCGGGGTTATAAATCGCTGGGTTTTGATACCGGAACCAGCGAAACCCCGATCGTACCCATCATCATTGGAGACCGGATAAAAGTATACGAGATGTGCAAACTCCTCTTCGAACAAGGCGTCTTCGTCAATCCGGTCATCAGTCCAGCAGTGCCGCCCGGGAGAGAACTGCTCAGGACGAGTTACATGGCAACCCATACCGAGGAGCAATTGGATAAGGTCCTG
>DAOVIU010000096.1 GCA_030673585.1 Pseudomonadota bacterium
CCTCACATTCCGCAAGACTCATTGCCCATAGGGGATTTACTGAACCGCTATCAGGGGCTTCTGAGGAAGGTCCCCTGTTTTGAGATGCACTTTACGAAGGACAGAGGTTTTTGGCAGTCCATCGAAAGGGAACGTCTGAATTTGACATAAGAGGAGGGTTAGCCTCATGGAGAAGGGAAGCAGAGGCAAAAAATACGAAAAACCAAGGGTCATCTACAGGAAGAGGATGGAAACCCTGGCGGCGGTCTGTGATTCAATGAGGACTGCTACCAAGGTCTGTCGGAAAAGTGCTCCCGCCTGCGAGAAAACACGGGCATGACGAAGGCTCGAACATGCAAATGGGGAACCCCTTCGGCTACGCTCTCTTCAGGATAATGCTGTCCTTCTTCTTGGCTACCGTGAACGTATCCCCCTCCTTAAACCCAAATCGATCGATCAATACTAGACGGCTGAGAGCAAGGGTTTCCCTCTTTCCTACGGTGAGGACGTTCGTTTTCCTCTGACTTTTCTTCTTCCCCCTCTCCGTTGCAATGGCTTTGATCTTTCTCTTTTTGGACTGGCCTTTTCCCTTTTGTGGCGTGAGGTTGCTTGCCCGCTTTTTCGGAGCAGGCTTCCTTTTTCCCTCTTCCATGCTGGGCTCGCTTTCCGTCTTTTCGGTCCGGCTTTGTTTCTCCCCTTTTCTGCCTTGAGCTTCCTTTTCGTCTTTTCGGTAGTAGTATTGATGGCCGTAGTAGTATCGGTAGTAGTGGCGCCTGAGGTCGATGCCGTTGAGGACCACACCCATGACGGGAGCATTGGCGAGCTGGAGCTGTTTTTTGGCTTCAAGGATGGATTTTCGGTTGGTGGTGTCTGACCGGGCAACCAAGAGGACTCCGTCGACCAGGCTTGGTGAAAGGGATGTATGGGCAGCTCCCAGAACAGGGGAGGAGTCGATAATCACCAGGTCGAATTCCTCCTTGAGGGTTTTGACGAGCTCGGCCATGCGTTTGGAGCCCATGAGTTCAACGGGGTTGGGGGGAATCTTACCGCAGGGGCAAATGTAAAACCCCGGGGTATCGGTTTCAATAACCGAGCGAGAAGCGATATTCTTCAGAAGGGATGAGGACGAGCTCGAGCCCAGGCCATTGAAGAAATCCTTTTCCTGGGCGATTTCCCGGATATACGGTTCTACTTTTACATCATCGAGTTCGACGAACCGAAAGCTCGGTTCCTTGAGGAGAAGGAGCTCCTGGAGCCCTTCTTCCATCTGGCGCTTCAAGCACGCCTTCATGTGGTCCCGGGTCACAAAGCCCAGGTTCATGACGAGTTCTCCCAGGGGCTGGCCGGTGGATTTATGGATCCGAAGGGTCCGGTCTAATTGGGACTTTCTGAGGGCCTTTTGCTTGAGCAAAAGTTGACCCAGTTTTCTTGGTTCATCGAGCTCTTTTCTGAGGATACTGTGGACCTTCCCCGATTTAATCAGCAGCTCCACGGCGTTGCCATTCTTTTCAACGGAGAGTCGGCCGGTTTTGGATCGAGCCTCGAACAGGTAGAGGAGGTCCGAAATGGACAGGGGGCCGAGCTTTCCCGAGTTGAGGTTGATCTCGTAGATGGAATGGAGTGAGTCCATAAAGCCCTTTTTTCCATCGAGGTGATAGACCTTGTGCAGGCTAGGTCGTCTGAGATCCAGATCTATCAGGAGGACCTTCTTACCCGACGTGGTGGCGGAGATCGCCAGGTTGATGGCGGTCAACGTCTTTCCCTCCTCCATCGTTGCACTGGTGACAAGCAAGGTTTTGATGGGTCTTTCGGTGGAGTTTATATCGAGGTTGACCGAAAGGGTATCAAAGGCCTCGGCGATGGAGCCCTCGGCCCGCATCTGTTCGATGAACTTGAGGTAGTCCTCCTTGCGGGACGGCTTTCTGTTTTTCCTGAGGGTGGGAATGATGCCCAGGGTGGGAAGCTTCAGATATCGGTCCACTTCCTCCCGGGTCTTCAGGCCCATGTCCATATACTCCAGAAAGAAAGCCCCTCCAACTCCCAGGGAAAGACCGATCAGGAGGGCAATCAAGAGGTTCAATTCCTTTTGGGATGGGAGGGGATGACCCGGAAGCTTTGCTTTCTCAACGATGGTCACCTCTTCAGCCTGGAGGTTTTGGATGAGGTTGATCTCCTTGAGCTTTTCCACCAGGATATCGTACAACTGCCGGTTGGATCGGGCTTCCAGGTCTAGGAGCGCATATTGGATCTGGTTTCCCTCGAATCCGATGGCCTTCTTTTTATAGGTCTTCATAGAGGCTTGGAGTTTTTTCTCCTTGGTCTGGAGGACCCGGAGCTTGCTCTCCCTGCTCTTAATGGCCTTTTTGAAGGAGCGATTGAGCTCACTTTGCAACGATTGAATTTGTGTTTCGGCCTGGATGATTTTGGGATGGCGGTGGCCGTAGTACTTTCTCAACCTGTTCAGTTCCAGCTGGGTTGAGACCAACTGGGCGTTGAGGGAATGCAGGAGTTCCTCCCCGAGGAAACCGGGGATGTAAGCGGCCCCGGTTTCGAGGACCTGTTGGATCTCCCGGATCTGGGCCTCAAGTTCCACCCTTTGGACCCGGATCTTGTTATAGGCCGAACGGATTTCAGAGAGCTCCTTGAGGTGAAGGCTCTTTTCGCTTTGCAGGGAGAGGATCTTGGATTTTTTCTTGTACTGGTGGAGGGCCTTCTCGGAACTTTGCACCTTTTCCTTGAGCTGGGCAATCTCTCGAGTGAGCCACTGAACGTTGTCCCGGATTCTGGCTTCCCGTTTCTGGATGGCGTATTCCTTGTAGGCCTGAGCCGTGGCATTTACTAATTCCATGGCCATCATTGGATCGGAGTGAGTGCATTCGATATTGATAAGGTTAGTCTCCTCCACGGGTTTTGCAGCAATAGCCGATTGGGCGGCCAAAACGCGAGGGTCGGGTTGATTACCGTCCGAATGCTGATTTCCTCGTCCTAGTACGGTTTCAACCGCCCGTTGAACTACCGGGTAACTTGTGACCATGCGCAGGTGCGTGTTGATGGTTCGGTCGGGGTCCCCGTAGTCGCCGTACCTGATGGATTCGGGCAAATACGCCAGGGGACCTCGTTGGCTCTCGACCCTAATGGTTGCCGTGGCCCGGTAACGGGGACGAATCCGATTGTTTTTGAAGGCCACGGCACCCACCAAAATGGCCGAGAAGACAAGGATCAGCCACTTCCTGCGCAACAAAACCCCGACATAATCCAATATATGAGCTTCTTGATCAACCATAAGCTACCGTACTATCTTCTAAGGATGTTCCAGATGAGAATGGAGACATTTCGTTTATGGAAGATCCAATCCTTCCCTCTGTTTTGTTCGGTGGCCTCCGCCGACGAGGTCCTTAATGTCCTCTCGGTTGAACCTCCACTGTCTGCCGATTTTTATGCAGGGAATATCCCCCCTCTTAGCCAATCGGTAGACCGTTCGGATATCAATTCTCAGATAATTGGCCACCTCTTGTACCGTAAGCACCTCGCTGTTCATTCGATTCCTCCTGGAAGCATTTGTCATTGATTCCGTTCTTATATGCTTATGTTCAATATAAGCAATATCTGTACCAAAGCTGCCGAAAGAAGGAACTCATGGTATTATTTTGCCTTCATTTTTTACAACTATAACTCATTGAAATCATTGCATTTATTTAGTATTTTTTCTTTAACGAAAATACTCCCTTGCGTGCCTGAGGGTCAAAACGTGTACCAAATTGTGAAAAAATTTCATATTTTTTCCGTATAATGCCAGTCCCTCCTGATTTGGAAATTGGACGTTGATTGTCGATCTTTTCCGCCCCGAGGCACGCTGAATCATTATGAATTTTCATTGGATTGCCCATTTTTCATGATCCGTAATGCAGGATCGCATGCATCGAAGGGAGACCGAAGCCTCACGGTGGGTTTTTGAGCGAGTAGTCCAGGAGGCTTGCCTTTTCAGCTCCTTTTGGATACTTTATGGCGCAAAAACACTTCATCACACGGCGGATACTGTAGATGAAAGCGATCCTGATTTTGATCTTCATTACCTTGATCCCCACATTGGAGCTCCGTGCGAGCATTCCGTATGGGATACTCCGAGCCGATATGCAGTGGTGGGCCGTTGTCCTCGTGTGCGTGGCAACCAATATCGTGCTGGGCCCCCTGGTTTACCTCTTTCTGGACAAGGTCATGGCCCTGCTGCTACGGTTCGAATGGGTGGACCAGATCTACGGGCGGACCGTGACGAGAACTCGGCGGAGAATTCAGAAATCCGTTGATCGATACGGGGAGATGGGGGTGGCATTGTTCATCGGTATTCCGCTGCCGGGAACGGGATCATACTCGGGAGCCCTGGGTGCCTATCTCCTGGGGCTTGGGTATCGCAGGTTTATTATTGCCAATGTGATCGGGGTCCTGATGGCCGGCACCATCGTAACCGCTGTTGTTCTCACCGGCGTTGGTGCCTTTCGGGTATTGATTAAGATCATATAGAGTTCTAAGAGAAAGTGTCGGTCCTATTTCCCTTCACTGATTGATGGATTTTGGGATTAGGATCGACGAAGGGATACCTGATAACTCAATGCCTCCACAATAGCAGACTTTACACTGGGGGAAACCATATCGATCAGGATAAAGGAGGGTTCCATCACTCTCTACCAATCCATCATTCTGGGAATCATTCAGGGGATCACTGAATTTCTTCCCATTAGCAGTTCTGGACACCTGGTGGTCCTCCAGGGACTCTTCGGCATGAAGGGACCGAGGCTTTTCTTCAACGTAATGCTTCACGTCGGGACCCTCATCGCGATCGTCATCGTCTTCCGGAGGGATATCGTGGAAATCCCGAGGGGGATTATTACGGCATTGAGGCCCAGCCGTGGAATGGATGGGTTGGCCTCAGCCCTTTGGAGATCGGCCCAGGGGAGGTTGGTCATATTGATCATTGTGGGATCGGTCCCCGCCGCGCTGATGGGTTTTTTCTTTGAGGAGACCTTCTCCCACCTTTTCGCCTCCCCCCTCGTTGCCGGCTTCATGCTCATGGTAACGGGGACCATTTTATGGTTTACCAGGGGGAGACCATCGGATTCCAAGGGTATGGATGAGATGGGGGTAGTCGATGCTCTCATTGTGGGCCTGGGTCAGGGTTTCGCCCTTATTCCGGGGATTTCCCGCTCGGGCACTACCATCTCCTTTGGCCTCCTCAGGGGAATGGAGAGGGAGTGGTCGGGGAGGTTTTCCTTTCTGTTGGCCATTCCCGTGATACTCGGGGCCCTCGTCATGGAGTTTAAAATGCCATCGGAGTTGAGCAGCCGGGAGTTATTTTGCACTCTTGCGGGAACAGCTGTGGCAGTTGCCGTGGGTTACCTCTCCCTGAGGACGTTGATGCACCTATTAAAGAGGGGAAACCTGGCCGTCTTCTCTTACTACTGTTGGGGTGCCGGGGCCTTGACCGTATTCCTCTTTATGGGGAGGACTTAGTTATATAGCCTTGTAACCTTTCTGAGGGATTCCAGCGCCGTATGTTGGCCGGGTTCCCTGGAGGGCGAAGTTATTTGGTGCTGCGGTGTTGCAGTCGGAAAGGGGAAAAAGGTTAGAGGGTAGAGGTTGGAGGCGGAAAATGAAATGCCAAAGTTCAAAGTCCAAATGGAATAGTGGAATGATGGAATTAACGCCAAAAATCCAAATAACAAATAACAAATAACTAATGACGAATAACGGACAACGGACACGGACACGTTTCACGAGCACGGACAACGGTGCCGCTCGCTACTACCCCATCCGGTGGAAAAAGGCGTAGACCTGTTGTGCGATCTTCCTATTCACCTTGGGAATCGTTTCCAGCTCCTCCAGTGAGGCTTCCCTGATCTTCTCCACG
>DAOVIU010000278.1 GCA_030673585.1 Pseudomonadota bacterium
CACCTTCGGTTGTCTTGGATCCCGCTCATCCGGTGACCATGGGGGCTATCGTTCTTCCATCCTGTTATACGGAGGCGAAGAAGGCTCAGGATGAGGCAGTGAAAGCTTCCATGCCGACTATCCTGAAGGGTTGGCAGGAGTTCGGGGATCTAACGGGTCGTTATTATCATCCTATCGAGGAATATCGGACCGAGGGTGCGGAGGTATTGCTGGTGACCATGGGGGGGATTAGTGAGACGGCTATGTGGGCCGTGGACCAGATGCGAGAAAAGGGGCGTCCCGTTGGTCTTCTCAAGATGCGACTCTGGAGGCCTTTTCCCTTTGAGGAATTTCGCAAGGCCGCCTCGAAGGCGAGAATGTTGGTGGTCGTGGATCGGGCCATCTCCTATGGAGGACCCGGTGGCCCGGTGGCCAGTGAGCTGAGGTCGGCCCTTTACAATGAGCCGAAACGACCCATTGTGGCGAATTTCATCGCCGGGCTTGCAAGCCGGGATGTTGCCCCGTTCGATTTCATTGAAATGGTGGATAGGGCCGAGGGGGCTTGCAAAAAGGGAACGGAACCCGAATATGAGATTTATGGGGTGAGGGAATAATGGAAAAGTTGAATGTCTATGCGGCGAAGTTAGTCCCCAAAAACGAGAATTTCGGTCAGGGTCATCGTGCGTGTCAGGGATGTGCCGAGGCCCTGGCGGTAAGGCTGGCCGGGAAGGCTTTGGGTAAGAGCGTGATCACCGTCAGCGCCACGGGCTGTATGGAGGTGGTATCAACACCCTTTCCCTATACCTCCTGGAATGTGCCCTGGATACACGTGGCCTTCGAAAATGCGGCCGCGGTTGCCTCTGGGGTTGAGGCAGGCTTAAAGGCAATGATGAGAAAGGGAAAGATGCCTCAGAGGAAGATATTCGTCCTGGCTCTGGCAGGGGATGGGGGGACCAACGATATTGGGGTGCAAGCCCTTTCGGGAGCCCTGGAGAGGGGACATGACTTCCTCTATATCTGTACGGACAACGAGGCTTACATGAACACGGGAATCCAGCGCTCCTCCGCAACGCCATGGGGAGCTTCGACGACGACCTCTCCAGCGGGGAAGGTGATTCCCGGGCAGACTACCTGGAAGAAGAATATGGCCGCCATCGCGGCGGCCCACGACATCCCCTATGTGGCCACGGCATGTCCCAGTTATCCATTCGATTTGATGGAGAAGGTGAAGAAGGGGGCCCGAGCCCATGGACCGGCCTATATTCATGTCTTGGCGGTTTGCCCGACGGGGTGGAGGTCAGCGCCGGATCTGAGCATTCGATTGGGGAGGTTGGCAGTGGAGACCGGGATTTTCCCCCTCTATGAGGTGATCGACGGGAAATATAAGCTGAGTATCGATCTACCCAAGCTTCGACCAGTGGAGGACTATTTTCGCCTCCAGGGAAGGTTCCGACACCTGACAAAGGATATGATCGAGAAAATTCAGGAGAGGGTTCTGCGGGAATACGAGAGACTCAAAATGAAGGAGAGGATGACCGGAGGAGAATAATGGAGCTGAAGGAAGTAGACCAAGTCCTTAGAGAGTATGGATATGAGGAATCGGCCATTTTGCCCATTCTCCAGGATATCCAGGACAGGGATCGCTATCTGGCAAAGGAGGTCTGCGAGCACATCGCAGAGAAATTGAGCATACCTGTTACACGGGTCCATCGGTTAGCCACCTTTTATCGGGCATTTAGCCTGACCCCCCGGGGTCGCCACCTGGTCAGTTGCTGTATGGGGACGGCCTGCCACGTTCGCGGCGCCCCGCGGGTATTGGATAAGCTCGAGATGGATTTGGGCATCGAGTCCGGAGGAACGACCAAAGACCTGATGTTCAGCTTGGAGTCGGTTAATTGTCTCGGTGCCTGTGCGACTGGTCCGCTGGTTGTTATTGACGGCCATTACTATGGCCACATGAGTTCAATAAAAATAGATTCGGTTTTGAAGGAGTATAAGAAACCGCCGAAAGGTGAAAAAGATGAGGGAAAGGCTAAGAAATCCGGAAAATCTCGAAAGACTGAGGCAAAAGCTTCAAAAAGAAAGGGACCCCAATAAACGGCGAATCACCGTCTGTGCTGGGACGGGTTGTGGTGCCTACGGTTGTGGAGAAATCATTTCCGCCCTCAAAAAGGAGCTGAAGAAGAGGAAGCTTCAGCAGGATGTGGAGATCAAGGTGACGGGTTGCCACGGGTTCTGCGAGAGGGGTCCACTCTTGGTGATCAACCCCCAGAAGCTCTTCTATCAAAAAGTCCAGGTGGAGGATGTACCGGAGATTCTCTCGGAAACCATCGAGAAGGGGAATGTTATTGATCGACTCCTCTATGTCAACCCCGTAACAGGGGAGAAGATCGTCCATGAGGATGAGGTTCCCTTCTATAAGCTCCAGGAGAGGATTATCTTCGGGAAGAACGGCAGCATCGATCCGACATCTATTGAGGACTACATCGCAATAGGGGGATATAAGGCACTGGTCAAGGCCCTTTTCAATATGTCCCCCGAGGAGATCATCGAGTCGGTGAAAAGATCAGGACTCCGGGGGCGTGGGGGTGGCGGATTTCCCGCGGGGCTCAAATGGGAGAGTTGCCGGAAGGCGCCTGGGGAACCCAAATACGTAATCTGCAACGCGGTTGAGGGGGACCCTGGGGCGTAGATGGACAGGAGTCTCCTTGAGGGAAATCCCCATAGCGTACTGGAGGGGATGCTTATCGGGGCTTACGCCATAGGATCTAACCAAGGATACGTATTCGTGAGAAAAGAGTACCCCCTGGCCGTCCAGAACCTAAGGATCGCCTTACAACAGGCCCAGGAATACGGGTTGCTCGGGGAGGATATCCTCAGCACGGGTTTCGATTTTTCGGTGAGGATCAACAGGGGAGGGGGCGCCTTTGTCTGCGGAGAATCCACTGCTTTGATGGCCTCCCTGGAAGGACAACCGGGCGAACCCAGGGCAAAACATATCCATACGGTAATAAGCGGTCTCCATGATAAGCCAACCAACTTGAATAACGTGGAAACCTGGGCCAACGTTCCCGTCATCATCGATAAGGGAGACCAGTGGTATGCCCAGCTCGGAACGGAAGGGAGCAAGGGGACCAAGATCTTCTCCCTGGTGGGGAAGGTGAACAATACGGGGTTGGTGGAGGTGTCCATGGGCATCACCCTGAGGGAGATCGTATATGACATTGGCGGTGGGATCCCCGGGGGGAAGAAGTTCAAAGCCGTTCAGACGGGGGGTCCCTCGGGCGGGTGCATTCCAGAATCGCTGTTAGACCTTCCCGTAGATTTCGATAGGTTGACCGAGGTGGGGTCCATGATGGGTTCAGGTGGCATGATCGTCATGGACGAGGGTACCTGCATGGTGGATGTGGCCAAATATTTCATCAACTTCCTCAGGGATGAGTCCTGTGGGAAGTGTACCTCCTGTCGGGAGGGGACG
>DAOVIU010000077.1 GCA_030673585.1 Pseudomonadota bacterium
CGGCGATGGGAAAGACGAAATCATCCGATTCGACGGCAGCGATCACCTGAGGGTCCTCTCCTCGAATGGAAAGGATGTCCTCTACAAGACCCCGGGCAGGTATGGGGGGACCGGCAACTCCTTCGATCGGGAGAGCGTACCCGATCTTCTCCCCCGGGGTCATGTCCCAACGAGGGCTTATATTCCGGGAAGGAGTATCGCCCTAGATCTGGACTGGGTCGGAAGGGTTGAGGTCATCGTCAATAAGAACCATTTCGCCACGGGGCGCCTCTTTGAGCGAGTCCGCCTTTTCGAAAGGGGGGAGGTCTACAACCTTGTTTGGGATGGCCTAATGCTTGCCGAGAACTGGAGGACCAAGGAGATCCCCGGCTATATAGCGGACTACCAGGTCAAGGATTTCGACAACGACGGCCAGAGGGAGCTGGTGGTGGCCATGGTTTCCCAGTTCGCGGCCACCGAGTGGTCAAAGGATAGCGTTATCCTCTTTTTCGAACTCTATTGAAAGGAAAAACTCAAAAAAATTGTGAAAAAAATGCTTGACAACGCCTTTTTTAGATGGTATACAACACCTACTTTTATGGTTCTCCCTCTGAAAGAGGGTTGAACTGTAGGTTATCAGGCCTTTACAAATTCAAGGGAGAAGGAGGTGGTGGAAAAGACCTGACAGGCTAACAGGGAACGGTTGGCAAAGGACTCCATGGGAAAAGGGGGTGATAAGATCTCACATCTAACGTGAACAAGTAGGTTGTCTGGTATCTGTGAATCGAGTTGATTGGAAAGGAGGATTAAGGGATGAAAAAAATTCTAACGTTAACCATTGCCGCCCTTCTCGTTTTCGGATTGGCGGCGGCAACATATGCCGAGGTG
The DNA here is from genome assembly GCA_030673585.1 of Pseudomonadota bacterium. The sequence continues at coordinate 868 of DAOVIU010000077.1, forward strand.
GCATCCAAGCTCGAATTCGGTGCATCCGGGTTCGTACGGGTCAGGTCGGCATGGTATGTGAACGCGGTAGGTACACCGAGGGCAGACGCGGACAATTGGGATGACACCAGTGCCTGGATGGATACCCGTTTCAGGCTCAAGTTCACGGCCAAGGCCAACGATTTGGCGAGTGGCGTCATCTACCTGGAAGGCGACTCCAGCCGGTGGGGTGAGGCGCCCGACGGCAGGAATACCATGGGTGCATGGAACGCTGACCGGAATGCGGTCGAGATCAAACAGGTCTACATCGACTTCAAGATCCCCGGCACCGATGCAGTCCCCACGAAGTTGAGGGCCGGTATCCAGGGCCTGAGCTACCGGGCACATATCCTCCACTTTTCCGATGGCGCCGGCGTGAGGGTCGACTCCAAGATCGGACCGGTAAAGATCGAACTGGATTGGTTCAAGCCGGATGAGGGGGCTGACCACATGTCCGACGACACTGATGTGTACGCCGCAAGGGTTGTGTTCGCCGAAGGGCTCCCCGTAAGGCCTGGAATTTACCTCATGTACTGGAACATGAACCAGTACGGCATGCGGAGCGGTTCCGATGAGGGCGACTTCTGGTGGGCCGGGTTCCAGTTGGACGGCAAGGCAGGGCCTGTGGCCCTCAAGGCGGATTTCATCTATGTCGACGGAGATGTGGACAGGAGTGGGATCGCCACGTTTGCTAACCCGGATCTGGATTACAGCGGCTGGTGTTTCTACGCCAATGCCAGCGCGCCCATCGGCCCGGTTACGGTCGGCGGCGTCTTCACGTACTCCACCGGCAATGACGTCGGGGATACGGTGGCCAGCGCCGATCAGGATAGAGACGGCTTCGTGGTGCCGCCCGGAAGTGAAGCGCGGTGGATCTACACCGAGGGTGTCGTCTTCTGGCCCAGCAGGGTCAACGACGGTGTGCATATCAACACCACGGGCTTTAGCGGAACTCAAGTGTCTTCCGGCCCCACCGGGGGAACGTGGATGGCAAAACTGTACGCCAGCATAAAACCCCTCGATTGGCTGAAAGTTACCGGCTACGGGATGTACATCGGCGATACCGTGGATGACGGCAACCAGGTAGGCAACGCCGTCGATTACGCGGAGGTGACAGGGCTTGAGGATGAGAGTGACATCGGGATTGAGTTCGGTCTGATAACCGACATCCAGATCTACAAGAACCTCAAGTACTCCATCGCAGGAGGCTATCTGATCGCCGGCGACGCCCTGGATTCATACACGGGAGTCGACGTGGTGCCAGGTTTCATCGCCGACAACGATAGCCCCGATAATCCATGGGCCATCGTCAGCCAGCTGATCTTCACGTTCTAAGGCAAGGCTGGGTATCAAAAACCCAGGTCCCTTCGAGGGCCTGGGTTTTTTTTTGGTAACCGGGAGCCGGGATCGTATTCTCCCTATTGAATAAACCCCGTACCGTATCGTGCACGCTCCCCAATAGGAGTATCCTCCGGCGCCACATTTGGGGTTGACAAGGACTTCAAATGGAGTAAAATGTGCCTTGACCCTTTCTCGAAACGAACAGCTGGGAGGCTTTCCGTGGCCATTTCCAGGAAACCGCTCTTATTCAGGACGTTTGTCGTGGTCCTTTGCGGCACGATCCTGCTTCCCGGCTGTTCTCGCCTCCCATGGTCCAAATCGAAGGACAAGGAATCCCTTCCCGAGGGAAAGACGATCTACATCGAGGAAATGGAACCGAGCAAGGGGATCAACAAGCCCGTCCAATCGGATAAGAGATCCCCAAAGCCACCCCCCGATGAGGGGAAAACCCAGACCCCTCCTGAGATCGAGGGGGGGGAAAAGGGGGAAGGGGAGAAAACCGCCCTGGCCTTCACACCCCCTGCCGACCTCACCTTTTCCCCGGTGAAAATCCTGAAACGGAAAATCTGCGTGGTCAATTTCGAGGACAGGACGGGCCCCCGGGGGGGGGAATACGGAGAGCTTGCCGCCCTGAAGCTCTTTCAAGAGTTGGAAAACACGCAAAAGGCCGTCCTGGTGGACAAGGAGGTGGTCTGGGAGGCGTTGGCCAGGGAAGGGATCGAAGCCCAAGGCCTCACGGAACCCCATGCCATGAAAAAAGCCCATCAGCTCCTGGGGATCCAGGCCTTTATTGCCGGGTCCATCTCCGATCTCCAGGTCGCTTCTTCGTCCCCTGTTGGGGAAGGGGGTATTAAATCCTCCATGGCCAGCGCGCGCATCGAACTTCGGCTCTTCGACGCCTCAACGGCAAATCTCCTGAGGACCTTCATCGGAAAGAACCCATCTTTCACCTCGGTGGAAACGGGCCTTCACTCAGACCACCGGTCCATATTGAAGGCCATCGATTACGGAGTAGATCGGGTCGTCAAGGGAATGCTCCGCTACCTGGATTTCCTGGAGTGGTCAACCACGGTGGCCAGTGTGGAGGACGGAAAGGTCTATATCAATGCCGGGAGGTTGACGGGACTGCGGGTGGGCAACATCCTCGATGTCTATGAGCCGGGCCAGGAGGTCATCAACCCCATCACCAAGTTTTCCCTGGGATGGACGACGGGGGGGCGGAAGGGAAAGGTAATGGTGACCAGTCTGTTCGGCGTCGATGGCTGTGTCGCCGCGCCCGTCAACGGCGCTGGATTCACGGTCAACGATATCGTCAAGATCCCCCAGAAATAGCCTTCCACACCTTATCATAACCTCGCCGAAACCGTTATTTCACCCTGAGGACCTCGGAAATAAACTGGGACGTCTTTCGAAGTTCCTCCATTACACGGTCCATTTTCCTATCGTTGAGGCTCGTGGTAAACCCCACAACCCACATTGCATGGGGAAGGGGATGGGCCTCCAACGGACAGGCCACCGCCCTGACCCCCCGGATATACTCCTCGTCATCAGTGGCAAATCCCCTCTCCCTCACCTGCTCTATCTCCTCCATATACCTATCCACATCGGTAATGGAGTTCGGGGTATAGGGGGTCAACCCCAATGAGTTTATCACCTCCCTCGCCCTGCCCCTATCCATGGTGGCAAGAAAGACCTTTCCCGTCGCCCCGGCGAGCAGGGGGAGCCTGGTCCCACTTGTCGCGGTGATCTTCAACTCCCTTTTCGATTCCACCCTATCCAAGATGGTGACGTGGTCCCCATTCAGTACTCCCAGAAAAACGGTCTCCTCAATCTCCCCCGCCAGGTCCTCCATGGGCTTCCGAGCTACCTCCCTCACGTCTTCCCGGACAAATGCCTTCCGTCCCAACTCCAAGAGGCTATACCCCAACGAGAATTTCTTGGTAATGGGGTCCCGCACCAGCACCCCCAAATGTTCAAGCGTGCAAGCTATGGCAAAAACCGTTCCCTTGCTCAGCCGTAACCTCCTCGAAAGCTCGCTGATGGACATGTCCATGCCGGATTCCGAGATGGTCTCGAGCACCGTGAACGCCTTTATGAGGGAAGGCACGAAATAGGGGTCTTTTCGCATGTTGTTCAATATATAGAACGATTTATCATCCTTTCTACCACTAACCACCTTCACTGTCAAGGATATTTTTGAAATCTCTCAAAAAGGAGGGCTTCGCCTCCCAAAATATCTCCTCGACCACGGTAAAGTTTGCCTCGCTGTAAATTCAAAACTCCTCCTTTTGGCTCAAACAGTGAATTTTCTGGTGTGTGGCTTTACTAATAAGGGGTATCGGAAAAATCTTACCGCACGCGCGTAGCTTCCTATTTCAGTTTCTCAATAATCGCTTGTTCCATTCGGTCTGCTTCATTATTCCACATTTTTCCTTGACAAACGAGGTGAATGTGGTACTATGTTAGAAATTTTTGTTCTATATATTGAACAAAATCCGCTGATCATTGTTGCCAGAGGAGGTCCCCATCATGAAGATCGATAAAGTCATGACCGGCAAAAGGGACGGCGAGGTGAGGTGTTTGGCTTGCTTTGCCCGTTTTTGGCCCAAAATGGGGACGGATAGGGCAGCATGCCCAAAATGCGGCATGGAGTGGCGCATTTCCTGGCCCTTCCCCAGGACGGCCAAGGTGAGGGGCCCCGTCTGGGAGAAATATCCCAAGCCAAATTCGGATAAGACATAACGGCTGGACTATAGGGATTGCGTTTCCATGGAGAACGGTCAATGAGGGATTCATGAGAAAGGAGGAGTCGTTTCATGGCCTTGAACCGCAAAATCGCCTATATCGACTTGACTACGGGGCAGATCGAGACCAGACCCATTCCCATCGAAATCCGGAAGAAATGGATCGGGGGGCGGGGGTTGGACGCTTACTTGCTCTATAACCATACCAAAAGGGGGATTGACCCCTTGGGCCCGGACAATGTGACTATTATCAGCGCGGGACTCCTGGTAGGAACCCTTGCTTCGGCTTCCGCCCGAACCCATATCATGGGAAAATCCCCCTTGACGGGGGGCGTGGGCTCCGCCAATATGGGCGGCTTCTTCGCCCCGGAGATGAGATGGGCTGGCATCGACCACCTGATTATCAGGGGAAAGGCCAAGGAACCGGTATATATCTGGATCAATAACGAGGAGATTGAGATCCGCGATGCCACAAACATCTGGGGAGCGGGATCATACGATACCCAGGATATCATCCGAAAAGAGCTGAGGGACGAGGAGGTTCAATGCCTGTGCATTGGCCCCGCTGGAGAAAGGCTCGTTCGATTCGCCAATGTGATGACCGGCCACAAGAATGCCGGGGGCCGTTCGGGGATGGGGGCGCTCCTGGGCTCGAAAAACCTCAAGGCTGTTGTAGCACGCGGGACTATGGATATCGAGATCGCACAACCCGAGGAGGCCCTGGAATATAACCGAAAGATCATCGATCAGGTAATCTCCACCAAGGTCTCCCAGATCATGCAGCGCTGGGGAACCATGTTCATCTATGGGGTGACCAATACGACGGGGCTCGTTCGTACCCGCAACTTCCAGCTCAATCAACTCGTCGGGGGAGAGGATATCGAATGCGAGAACATTGATAAGGTCTCCACAGGTTACGATGGCTGCTTCGGCTGCCAGGTTCACTGTCGACATCGATACATCATTAAAGAGGGGCCTTATGCGGGGACCGATGCTCAGGGGCCTGAGTATACGAGCCAGGGTGCATTCGGTACTGAAGTGGGTTGTAACAACATGAACACGATCCTCGTGGCCAATCACCTGGTAAACGACTACGGTCTGGATACCCTTGAGATCGGTTCCATGATGGCATGGGCCTTCGAGCTCTATGAAAAGGGAATCTTGACGGATAAGGACACCGGCGGATTGAAGTTGACCTGGGGCAACGACGAGGCCGTTATCGAATTGGTCCACCGCATCGCCAGGCGGGAAGGGATCGGGGACATCTTGGCCGAAGGTCCCCTCAGGGCCGCTGAGAGAATCGGGAAGGGGTCCGAGAAATA
>DAOVIU010000162.1 GCA_030673585.1 Pseudomonadota bacterium
ACCGCCCCCTCCGCGATGAGCTCTGAGGCGTGGGTTCCAATAATATGCACGCCGATAATTCGCCCATCTCCGTTATCGAGCACAACCTTGATAAAACCCTCGCTTTCCCGAAGGGCGTTTGCCATGCTATTGGACCGAAAGGGCATTTTGCCTATACGTACATCCATACCCCTCTCGCGTGCCTCAGCCTCTGTGAGGCCAACACTTCCAATCTCCGGCTGGGTCCAGATGCACGAGGGCACCCCTTGCCCGTCCAAGCGGGCTTCATGACCCATGGCATTTTCCGCAGCTACAATGCCCTGAGCGCTCGCCCAGTGGGCCAGGAGGATAATCCCGGTCACATCCCCGACCGCGTACATGCCCGGTACATTCGTCTCCATCCGTTCGTTCACCTCGATTCCCCGATCGCCGTATCGGACTCCGGCCCCCTCAAGGTTAAGACCGTCGGTGCAGGGCTTCCGTCCCAGAGCCAGAAGGCAGTAGTCTGCCTCTATCCTCCGCCCGCCCTCAAACTTTACCCCAACACGACCACGTGGGTATTCCCTCTCCAGCGCATTCACCCGAGCCTCGCAAATGATCTCTATCCCTTCCTTTTCCATCTGTGAAGCCAGGAATGCGGATATCTCCTCATCCTCCAAGGGTAAAATGGTGGGAAGCATCTCCACCACTGTGACCCTTGAGCCCATGGTGTTTAAGAGACAAGCAAACTCACATCCCGCAATGGATCCGCCGATGATGGCAATACTCCTGGGGACTTCATCAAGGTCAAGAGCCTCCGTGGTCGTAACAATCCTATCCCCAACCCTCGGAACAAAAGCCGGAATCAACGGCTCCGACCCCGTGCTGATAATGATGGCATCCGCGCTTTCTTTTCCTGCCTTTCCACCCGGCTCTTCGACCTCAACCGTATGGGGATCCACGAGTCTCGCCTTTCCATTGATGAGGCGAATCTTATGCTTTTTCAACAGGCTTCTGATCCCATTTGCCTGAGCCCTGACGATCTCGTCCTTTGCTTCTACCATCTTATCAAAGCGGAAGGACCAGTCAGAACAGTAGACTCCGAACTTTCTCGTATCCTGGACCCCTCGGTATATCCTTGCGGATTGGAGGAGGCACTTCGTGGGAACACATCCCTTATGCAGGCAAGTCCCTCCCACCTCCTCCTTCTCGATGATCGCCACTTCCCCGCCCATTTGAGCCGCGCGAACGGCCGCCACGTATCCTCCGGGGCCGGCTCCAATGATCAAGAGTTTCTTTTTCACGTTATTTTCCTTGCTCATCTAGATTTTCTTCCGATGGTCATGAATCAACCTAACCCTTACCTCTTTTTCTCGCTCACATCACCTCGAGCTTAGAGAAGGCTCTTGGGATTTTCGAGATGAAATTTTACCTTATTGATGAATCGAGACGCGATCATCCCATCCACCACCTGATGGTCCACGGAAAGGGTGATGGTCATCATGTCGCGGAGCCCTATGGAGCCACCATCGAGGGCCACAACCTTCTTTTCTATACTCGCTATCGCCAAGATTGCCGTTTCCGGGTAATTGATGATGGCGATGAAATTGTCCACATGAAACATTCCCATGTTCGATATGGTAAATCTCCCGGGGGCCAGGGAGACCTGTTTACCCGCTCTTGCCATCTCTACAAGATGGCGTGTTTCCCGACCGATCTGGGGGAGTTGAAGTCTATCGGCGTTCTCCAAAACGGGCACCACGAGACCCGTATCGAGCCCGACGGCGATCCCGATATTGATATCATCCCAGTGGACGATGTTTTCTTCATCGAGCACCGAACTGTTAAGTTGGGGGAATTCTTCCAGACACAGCGCGCAGGCTCTGATTATGAGATCATTCACGGAGAGCGACTCCTCCTCTGGATTATCCAGGGTCTCGTTAAACTCAGCCAGGAATTGCAGTGCCCCCGCCATAACCACGGATACCGACACGTAGAAATGCGGAACGACCTGCTTGCTTTTCCTCATTTTACGAGCAATGACCTTTCTCACTTTGGTCATGGGGACCTTTCGTCCTCCGTTTATGTACTCCGCGCTGGAGAGGTCCGTTTCCGAAGGCCCTCCTTGGCTAAACCCTAACACATCCTCTTCCTTAATGCGGCCTCCGGGTCCTGATCCCTTGATTGAGGAGATTGGTACCCCCCTTTCCATAGCGAGCTTTTTTGCCCGAGGAGTTATACTAACCTTTTCCACGGCCTGCCCCTTGATGGTCTCTAACCTGGCCCGAACCTTGGAGATGTCCGGCCCTGCTTTCTCCTTCTTACCCTCAGCAAGGATTGCATCAACGTCTATGGCCTCGTCTTTTTTCCCTACTATCCCGATAACGGAAAAAATGGGAGCCTGCTGTCCCTCCTTGACCACAATCTTCTTGAGAAAACCATCCTCCGGGGCTTCCACCTCGAACACGGCCTTTTCGGTTTCCACCTCACAGATGACCTCCCCCTTCTTGACCCGATCTCCCTCTTTTTTCAACCACCGAACAACAGAGCCAACTTCGATGTCCTGTCCACCCTGCGGCATAATCACCCTAGTTGCCATGTATCCCTCTCCTTACATGGGGAAATACATATCGATCCGGCATTATTCCAATACCCTTATGACCCCTTCGATGATCTCCTCCACCGATGGAACGGATGCCCGTTCCAAGTCCAGGTTGAAGGGAATCGTTGTGTTCTTACCGGCCACCCGAACCACGGGTGCATCGAGGACATCAAAGGCTTCCTCAACTACCATGGCCGATATGTCTCCTCCAACGCCGCCCCGCTTGCAAGCCTCGTGGACGACCACCAGTTTGCCGGTTTTGCCCACCGAATCGAGGACGCACTCCTTGTCCATCGGATGAAGGGTCCTCAAATCAATGACCTCGGCACTGATCCCCTCTTTCGCAAGCAATCCCGCCGCTTCCAGGCATTTTAACGTCATGTACGAGTACGTTACAATGGTGGCATCCTTCCCTTCTCTTTTCACCTCTGCCTTTCCCAAGGGGATAAGATAATCCTCCTCCGGGACTTCTCCCTCAGTCATGTACAGCAACTTGTGCTCAATAAATACTACTGGATCGTCTTCACGGATCGCGGACTTCAGAAGTCCCTTTGCATCATAGGGAGTGGAGGGCATGACTACCTTCAAACCGGGAACATGGTAGTAAAACGCCTCCAAACTCTGAGAGTGTTGTGCAGCCAAACAGTTTCCCGCTCCCCCCTGGGTGCGAAAAACCATGGGAACGTGACCCTGTCCGCCCGACATAAACCGGTATTTCGCCGCCTGATTCACCAGTTGATCTATAGCCAGACATGCAAAATCGATAAAGAGAATTTCCACAATGGGCCGCGTTCCGAGGATCGCCGCCCCCACGGCCATACCCACAAAGGAGGCCTCAGATATGGGCGTGTCTACGATACGGTTCAGGCCGAATTTCCTATAGAGCTGATCCGTGACCTTGTAGGAACCGCCCCGCTCCCCGATTCCCACTCCCATGCAGAAAACCAGAGGATCACGCTCCATTTCCTGCATAATGGCCTGCCGCAGAGCCTCTCGATACATTATCTTTGCCATATATCCCCTCTCGGATTGAATGTTATACACCCCACGCCGCTCGTTCCAAGAACCAAACTATGCATCTCTTATCTCAGCGATAAATTCCTCTACAGAAGGTTCCGGGCTCTCTATCGCGAAACGGATAGCATCCTCAATGAGAGTCCCGACTTTTCCATTTATCTCCTCAACATCTGCTTCATCGACCCCTCCCCCAATCAAATGCTTCTTCAAAATATCAACGGGGTCCCTCTTTTTCCATGCTCCCAATTTGTCCTTTGGCATGTAGAGACCCGGGTCATTTACGTGATGGCCGCCGTGTCTGTAGGTCTTGAACTCTACGAGAGTCGGACCTTCACCCTTGCGCGCCCTCTCTATTGGCTCCTTCATCGTCTCATAGATTTTTACGGCATCATTTCCATCCTCGCTGATACCCGGTATTCCGTACCCAGATGCCCGGCACGATAGGTCGCTAACCAGGGTGGAGTACTCCACCGAAGTGGATACCGCGTAGTGATTGTTTTCCAGGATGTAAATCACCGGGAGCTTAAAAATTGCAGCCATGTTGACTGACTCGTGAAAAACTCCATTATTGGCCGCACCATCACTGAAAAAGGAGAGAACAACCTGGGAGACCCCCTTTTGCCTAATACCCATAGCGGCTCCGGTCGCCAGGGGGATCCCCCCCCCGACAATGCCGTTTGCCCCTAAATTCTGCAGGGAGAGGTTGGAAACATGCATCGAACCTCCCCGTCCCTTGCAGTAACCCGTGGCTTTTCCGAAGATTTCCGCCATCATCAGTTTCACGTCATGCCCTTTGGCAATAGCATGCCCATGCCCCCTATGGGTACTCACGATATAATCATCAGGTTCCAGCGCTAGTATGGCTCCTACCGCGATGGCCTCTTCCCCTAAGTAGGGATGGAAATAGCCGCGGATATTCCCCAATCGATACTGGTCTATGGACTTAAGCTCGAATTGCCGAATCGTATAGAGGAGCTCATACATCTTTTTCAGCAGATTGGTGTCTAAATGCCCCATGGAACTTCCCCCTTAATGCAATATTCCCTGTCCCACCAGAGGGTGTAAAGCAATATTACAATATAAAGTTGCAGAGGCTGCAGAATCGCCTTATTGCGTCTCACCCGCAAGTATGGTACTACCAGCGTCAGAACAGTCAGATATTCTTTGCCAATCGTGGTCGTTCGGGAAGCCGAAGACCACGACCGCGTGCTCAG
>DAOVIU010000157.1 GCA_030673585.1 Pseudomonadota bacterium
ATTCATCCAAGAGTTGAACGGCCTTCTCAGGGCTCATCTCCTTATAGTAGATCCGCTCTTTTCCCGGGCTGAGGATATCGACAAGGGGTTCTTTCTGACAGAAACCGATACAACCGGTCTGAGAGACCGCCACGTCGAGTTTCCTCTTTTCAACCTCTTCTACGAGGGTATCGAAAACCTTTCTTGCGCCTGTCGCGATGCCGCACGTTGCCATACCAACGGTAATCTTTGGGTGATCTGGATACAGGGACTTCAAGCCTTCCTTTTTAAGCTCATCCAAATCCTCTCTGCTCTTGACTTTCATCGTGTCCCTCTAGTCGTACTGGTCCAAGAGTTTTGCGAGCTTTTCTTGGTTTAACCTTCCGTAGGTGTCCTTGTCTATGACGACAACTGGTCCCAGTGCACAGCAACCCAGGCAGTTAACCGTGCTCAATGTGAATTTCTGGTCGGGCGTTGTTTGCCCCGGTTTTACACCGATAGCCTGACTAACCCGGTCAAGTAAGCGCATCGCTCCACGGACATGGCAGGCGGTGCCGAGACAAACTGAGATAGAATGACGACCCTGGGGAATTAGGTTAAAATATTTATAGAATGTAGTTATGTGGTAAATGTGATTTGTTGGAATTTGCAACCTCTCAGATATCCGCCCCAAGACAGGTTTTGACAGCCAGCGATATTCACGCTGAACGTCCAGGAGTATTTGGATGAGTGCCTCCTTGTTGTTACCAAAGCTTTCAATAATTTCGTCCACCTTGCTTAGTGTATGCCCCGTATGTTCCATTTCCCCTTTCCTATGACAAGGATTCTTTCGAGTTCTGTTATTCCTTCCCTCTAAACCGATAAAGTCATTGATTTGAACAGAAAGGCTGATGCACCATTGGCATCCTCCTTGCCTTTCCTGATCAGATGAGCAAAAAGGTCAATCAGTTGTTCCGGCTCAAATTCTTCCCCTAATTCCCTCAAGGCTGGCTGCTCCCCCTTTGGATGCCTCCTCAGCCAAGAAATTCTCTCTGAACCATTTCATAATTTTCTATTCCTCATAGAGAAATACCCTAATAGCCTATTCTTTAGAAGTGCATCCCGTTTCTCTTTTGACTGTCTTCCATGAAAAAACTTTTACCCGAATGGGATTGAGATGAATATGGTCCGATACCTCCAACGGATAATCATTAGCATCTCTCAGAAGAGCTTTATATCCACCTTGATAAAGATGCCCAACACGGGGATGTTTACAATTGAAGGAAGAAGTATATGAGATATTGAGGTGGCGCATAGGCTCCAAAGGGTTGCCAAATAATTGGGCATACAAGCATATGCGAAACCTGATATTAGAAAACCAGGAGTTAAAATAATAAGTATAAAAGCGATTGTGTGTCAAGGGAAAAACGTCACAATATGTTGGGTCTTGGGTTATCTGGTTGTGTGAGGAATCTGGGAGACTGAGTAATCTAAGTGGGTATGTACCGGCGGAGCATTCTTCCTCGGTTGGGGTTTCCCTTTGGCTGACCAACGCGCTAGATGTCTCAATATCTTTTTGGTAACCTTCGGGTCCACTACCCGCCGCTCAACAACTCCTCCCGAATCCGCGGCCAGTCCTCCTTCAGACCGGCCTGCGGAAAGCCGCGTGGGATTCTGCAAAGGGCCTGCTAAAGAAACCTTAATTCGCGCTCAGAACTCCTTTTGCCAGTTTTTCAGAGGTTTCAGCGGAAGGAAACGAACTTAAATCACGGGGGTAAAGGGAAAGAGAAAGAGAAAGGATTTTAGGCGGTTGGGAGGATGATGGAAAAGGTCGAACCCTTTCCCTCCTCGCTTTCCACGCGGATATCCCCTCCGTGGTCCCTGATGATGCCATAGCAGACCGAGAGCCCCAGGCCTACCCCCTTCACCTCGTGCTTGGTCGTAAAGAAGGCATCGAAGATCTTATCCCGTATCTCCTTGGGGATCCCCATCCCGGTGTCTTTAATATGGATGATAACCCTTGTATCTTCCCCCACGGTTTCCAAAGAGAGGATTCCCCCTTGGGGCATGGCTTCCTTGGCATTTCTGATGATATTGAGTAAGACCTGCCTCAGTTGGTTGGTGGAGCCCATCACTTTCGGGACCCCCCCCTCGAATCTCTTCTCGATATCGATGTTCGTCTCCCTCATCTGCTTATCGATAAAGAGCACGATGCCCTCCAGCAATTCATTGACATCCATGGGCCGGCGAACCTCTTCCTCGGGCTTGGAGAAGGTCAACATATTTCGCAACATCTCCGAAAGCCGGTGGGTTTCGGAAAGGGACATCTCCAGGATCTTACTCCTCTTGCTCTCGGGGGGAATCTCCGTCTTCAAGAGCTCCAAGGTGTTCATAATGCCGTATATGGGGTTGTTCAACTCATGGGCGATCTGGGAGGTGAGCCTCCCCATGGCGGCCAGCTTCTCCGAGTGCATGAGCTGTTGTTGGGTCTCCCGCAACTTCTCCTCCATTTTGAGCCTTTCCCGAAGGTCCTTAAAAATCCCGATGCTGCCGGTCTCATTCCCCTGGTCGTCATAGATCAGGGAGGCAGAGAGATCCCCGTCGATCCATTCCCCCCATTTATTCCGGAGGACGATCCTCAAGGAATCTAGGTTTCCCACCTCTCCGTAATCAGGGCTCCGCATCTTCTTCATCACCTCTTGGGCCACCCCCGGGGGATAAAGTTCGCGGATGTTCATCTTGCCGATTACCTCCTCCGACTGATAGCCGAGAATTCTCTCGGCACCGGTATTGAAAATGAGGATATTTCCCTTCAGATCAGTCACGATAATGCCGTCGACGGAACTCTCGATAAGGTTGGTCAAGAACTCATTGGCTTCCCGCAGTTCCCTCTCCATCGTATTCCTTTGGGAAATATCGATGTTGAGCCCCTCATATCCGATCACCTCTCCCCCGGGGCCTCTCATGGCATGGGCGGTCAGCAGGATGGTGATGGTCTCCCCGTTCTTCTTCTTGAAATCCACTTCAAAGTCCTTTACGAACCCCTCTTTTTCAATGAGCTTCTGAAATCGCCTCCTCTCTTTTGGATTAACATAGAGGTCCCTGACAATATCGATCCTCAGGAATTCCTCCTTATCCTCGTACCCGAGCATATCCAATAGGGCCTGGTTGCAGTCCAAGAATCTCCCCTCCTTGCTGCTGATAAACAGGCCATGTCTCACACGCTCGAAGAGGTTTCGATACTTCTCCTCCGAGGCCTTCAGATCCCTTTCAAACCGCTTTCTCTCCGTGATATCTCGCAAGTAGACAAAGGTATTCATCCTCCCCACTTCAGGCCTGGCGATGGTGATGCAGACCTCGGACTCCTTGGTCTTCCCATCAGCCGTGAGGATATCCATCTCCGTGCAGACCCGCTTGCTCTCGTCTAACCCAACTTGATCGTGCATCTCCGCCAGGAACTTCTTGTCCCTTACATTGAGAAGATCGGTAAATTTCATCCCCAACAGCTCTTCGTTCAGGTAGCCGATCAACTCGGTGGCCATGGAATTGGCAAATATGATTCGATTGCCCTCATCGATCACGATAATCCCGTCGTCTCCCATTTCCGAAATCTTCTGGAACCTCCTGGTGGCCTCCCGTATCCTCTCCTCCATCCTCTTCCTGTCGGTCACATCGATGATTAACCCTTCGTAGCCGATAATTTGACCTTCCTCATCTCGTATGGCATGGGCTGTTAGCAGCACGGTGATTATTCGCCCATCCCTCCTCTTGAAATCTACCTCGTAATCCTTTACGAAGCCGTTCTTTTCAACCATGTCTTGAAATGCCCTGCGGTCACCTGGGTTGACATAGAGGTCCTTAACGATATCGATCTTCAGGAACTCCTCTTTGCTCCCATAACTCACCATATCCAGAAGAGCCTTATTGCAATCGAGGAACTTTCCCTTCTTGGTACTGATGAAGATGCCGTGTTGCACATGCTCGAAAAGGCTCCGATACCTCCTTTCGGAATCCCTCAACTCGCGCTCAAAACGCTTTCTCTCCGTAATGTCCCTCACGTAGGCATATGTCTTGATTTCCCCTTCTCCTGTTTTAGTTGTCGCTATGCAGACATCGACCTCCTTGACCTGATGATTGCCCAAAAGGAGCTCCATTTCCGTGCAGACCTTTGCGCCACTTCGCTCGCTCTTTGAGAAGAGATCCTCCAGGAACCGGGCTCCTTCTGGGGTGAAAAAACCCTTGAAATCCATCCCGATAAGCTTTTTCACGGGAATTTCCGTAATGACGGAAGCCATCGTGTTGGCAAATCCGATATGGTCCGATTCATCCAATACGAAAATCCCGTCGTTTCCCGATTCGGCAATGGCACGAAACCATTCCGTATCGTCCGGGATCCCTTTTTTTGCCCTTCCCACCATTTCCTTCTCCCCACAAAATGGCAAGCAAATTAATCAAACGTTATTTTGTGGAAATTCGGACTATTCTTACAGAGATTTCACAAAATTACAAGCACATTTTGAACCTATGCCACACACCTTCCACCTTTTACCCCTCCTTCCGATCGGAAGGCTCGGATTATTGTTGACATTGGCGTTTAGTGATCAATGAGGGCTCTGAAGAATTCGGAGGTCATTTTTTCAGCCTGAGGGGAGATTTCTATTGAAATCGGGGCACGACTCGGCCCAGGAAATGGGACCGAGAAAATTGAACCCGTTTCCATCTTCAAGCATCCCTAGCCTTGAGGTACGGGCCTGGAAAAATCCACTCGTATTGTGGTATTACTTCTCGGGCTACCCGGAAAAATTGTAGAACACCGAGAGGGGTCGTTCATATCACGTTGGAGAAGCCGCGCAGTGGCAAACATCCCGACAATTCCCCGTATTGACATGGCCA
>DAOVIU010000008.1 GCA_030673585.1 Pseudomonadota bacterium
AAGGGAACTCCTCACCCTTTACGCGGCTAGGCGGGTATTCGAGGGGTTTCCCTACTCCAAGGGGGATGGCTATTTCAAGGAATTCGAGGCGACCTTTCTGTACGAGGAGACGCCCGACCAATCGGAGGCCATCAGAGATGTAATAAGGGACATGGAAGAGTCCAAACCAATGGACCGCCTCATCTGTGGCGATGTCGGATATGGAAAGACCGAGGTCGCCATCAGGGCGGCATTCAAGGCGGTGATGGATGGTAAGCAGGTGGCCGTCTTGGTACCAACAACGGTCTTGGCCCAGCAACACTACCAGACCTTCTTCGATCGATTCCAGCATTACCCCGTTATCGTCAATATCCTAAGCCGGTTTAAGACGAGGAACGAGCAAAGGCAAATCCTCGGGGAATTGAGGGAGGGAAAAATCGATATCATCATCGGAACCCACCGTCTGTTTCAGAGGGACGTCGCCTTCCGGGATCTGGGATTGCTCGTCACCGACGAGGAGCATCGGTTTGGGGTCACTCATAAGGAGAGGCTCAAACAGTTGAAGAAAACGGTCGACGCTTTGACCCTGACGGCAACCCCTATTCCCAGAACGCTCCACATGGCCCTGACGGGAATAAGGGATCTGAGCGTGATCAATACTCCGCCTGAGGATAGGCTCTCTATACGGACTTTTTTGACCCGCTTTGACGAGGACCTCGTCCGCCAGGCGATTCTCAGGGAGCTCCATCGGAATGGTCAGGTATTCTTTGTCCATAACCGGGTCCAAAACATATCAGCCATGGCCCGATTCCTGGAGCAGCTCGTTCCCGAAGCCTCTCTGGCAGTCGCCCACGGTCAAATGAGGGCAAGGGACCTAGAAAGGGTAATGCTCGCCTTTGTGGGCAAGGAATACAACCTCCTCCTCTGCACGAGCATCATCGAGTCGGGCCTGGACATCCCCACCGCCAACACTATCATCATAAACCACGCGGAGAAGTTTGGCCTTGCGGAACTCTACCAGCTGAGGGGTAGAGTCGGCAGATCGAGATATCAGGCCTATGCCTACCTTCTGGTTCCATCTGAAGCCACCATATCCGGAGATGCGCTCAAGCGCCTGAGGGCTTTACAGGAATTGAGCGAGTTGGGTTCGGGGTTTAGGCTTGCCGCCCACGACCTTGAGATCAGGGGCGCCGGGAACATATTGGGCCCGGCCCAGTCGGGACATATTGCGGCGGTGGGATATGAGATGTATACTCGACTCATGGAGAGGGCTGTGAGGCGGCTGAGGGGGGAAAAAGTCCCGGAGGACATTACGCCCGAACTGAAGCTCCCATTTGCCACCTTTATCCCCGATGATTACATCCGCGACCCCCACCAGAGGCTGGTTTTCTACAAACGCTTGTCATCCGCACGTTCCGAGGAGGAAATCGGTGATATGAGGGAGGAACTTGTGGATCGCTTCGGACCCATCCCTGCTCCAGCCCTAAACTTGCTGGAGGCGATGAAGCTCAAGCAGCTGTTGACCCGTCTCAGGGTGAGTAAGCTGGACTTATCCGAGAAAGGAGCGGTGATCGCCTTCGACGAGAGCTCCGAGATTTCGCCCCAGGCCATCGTTGCCCTGGTCCAGGAAAACGGAACCCGATTTCAATTCACCCCCCATTTCGAATTGATTATCTCAACAGGCAAGGGCGGGGGCCAAGAGGCCTTCAGTGAGACCAAAAGCACCTTGGAGGGCTTGGCACGATGTGCTCAACCACGGGGGTCTCAATCAACCGCCTTCGCTGCGAAGGGAACCTGAGAAGGTATATCAATTCAACGGTGAAACCGAGAAGGAAGATGTCACCGATGAGTCAATCCGAGGGGATTCCAAACTTGAAGCTCCCCCCGAGGAAAACGAAGCCGGGGGAGGTAAACGAGGGATCATCTCTTAAGGGGAATACGGTGCGGGGCTGGTTCGGGCGCGGTTCTTCGGCGTGGATTATTCTCTCGATAGCCCTCTGCATAGCGGGATGTCAGAAGGAGGATACGAATCTTCCCCAAGGCGTTCTGGCCAAGGTGAACGAAGAGTTGATTACCCTGGAGGAATTCAATAACGAACTTCAAGACATTAAATTAGAGCACGGTAAGCTGCCGGAGGACAGGGAATCCCTCGACCAGTTGAAAAGCAGCTTTCTGGACCAAATCATCAACAGGAAGCTCATCCTTGGAGAGGCCCGGCGCATGGATATCAATGTATCGGAGGACGAGATCAATAAGACTATTTTGACTTTAAAAAGGGATTATCCTGGGGAGAGCTTCAAGGCCATGCTGGAGGCCCGTGGAACGAGTTTCGAGGAGTGGAAACGACGCCTAATGGAAAAGCTCCTGGCGGAGAAGGTTATCCAAACCTTTGCGCAGTTCAAAGCTTCCATCGACGATAAATCGGTGAAGCAATACTACGAGGAACACATCGAGGAATATTCCTTTCCCGAGCAGGTGAGGGCGAGACAGATCGTTGTGCCCGCGGAAAACGAGGCCAAAACGATCTTGAGGAGGCTCCGCAAGGGGGAAGATTTTGAAAAACTGGCCAAGGAAAAATCGATGATGCCCGAAAGGCTGTATGGCGGGGACCTGGGATTTTTCGCTCGCGGCGAGATGCCCGAGGCCTTCGATGAGGTATTCTCCCTAAAAGTAGGGAGGGTCAGCAAGGTCATCAAGAGCCCATATGGATATCATATCTTCAAGGTCGAGGAAAAAGTCGAAGCCAAGGTTCGAGAGTTCGATGAGGTGAAGGATGAAATCGCCCATAGGATTCGGAAGAAAAAGAGCGGGGAAATCTACTATAATTGGCTATCGGGCTTGAGGGCGAAGGCTAAGATCAAAATTAACAAACAGTTACTGGAATATACTCACTGATCGATGCGAAAATCCATCTTACCCATCACCATCCTCCTTATCCTCGGCTTATCCGAAGCGATTTGCGGGGCGAAGGTTATCGATAAGATCGTCGCCATCGTCAACGGCGAGATCATCACCCTTTCCGAACTGGACCGATATCGTTCAAGACTGAGACAAAAGACCGATATCACCACTAACCCATGGGAGAAGAGGGCCAAGGTCTTCGAATTGAGAAGGGTAATCCTGGATCGGCTTATCGAGGAGAAGATCATCGATCAGCAGTGCAAAAAATGGGCGATAAAGGTCTCCGCAAGGGATATCGATGCCGCGATCGAAGACGTAAAGAGGATGAACGCCGTTACCGAAGAGCAGCTAAAGATGGCTTTGATGGCGGATGGTTTAAGTTGGGAGGATTACCGACGGGAGTTGACGAAACAGATTAAGAGGGCCAGATTGGCCTCTCAAGTAATCGGGCAGGAGTTTACCGTCGACGACGAACGGCTCAAGAGGTTCTACGTCCAACACATCCAACGATTCAAGGAGCCCGACCAAATACGGGTTAGCCATATTTTGATCGTAATTCCTGAGGATGCCGATGACCTGCTGGTGCAGGCCCTTCATCATACGGGCGAAATGATCCTGGACAAGCTCAGCCGAGGCGAGGATTTTCAGAGACTTGCCCGCTTATACTCCGATGACGCATCGGCTAAGAATGGGGGCGACTTGGGATTTTTCAAAAAGGGGGAACTCCTGCCCCAAATTGAGCGGATCACCTTCAACTTACACCCGGGGCAATTCAGGGGCTTAGTGCGAACGAACATAGGGTTCCACATCGTCAAGGTTACCGACAAAAAAGAAGGGCGGATCATTCCCTATGAAGAGGTGATGGAGAAGGTGAGAAATCAGTACGGTGAAGAGGAATCCCAGAGGCTCCATAAGGCCTGGCTTCAAAAGGTTAAGGCAGAATCCTTCATCGAGGTGAAATTATAATCCAACCCCCGCAGCCGAAATCGCCCTCGAATGCCCCGAATATCTCGCTAGCCCAATCCACCAAATCGGGTGTTTCAAACTCGGTTAACGCAAGGGATTTGTTCTGTACAGGCCCTCTTCGGAGATAAGGACGGCCATGTCGTTACCCGTCATCGGCGTCACCATGGGCGATCCCGTAGGAATCGGCCCGGAAATCGTAGTCACGGCCTTGGCCCAAAAAGAGGTGTTCGCCTGCTGTAGACCAGTGGTGTTCGGCGATGGCAACGTGCTCAAGGCGGCCATCAAGCTCCTCGTTTCCCCATGCAACGTCAACCCAGTGCAAACGCCTGAAGAGGCAAGGGGGATCCCCGGAATGATCGACCTCATTGAGCTAAGCCACATCGATCTCCATGGGTTTCGATTTGGAACTCCCAAAAGGCCCTATGCGGCTCATGTAATTCGCTACCTGGAAACGGTCCTATCATTTGCAATGGAGGGAAAAATCGATGGCATAACGACATGCCCCGTCAATAAGGGGTTCCTCAATGATGCTGGCTACCCCTTCACCGGACATACGGAGTTCTTCGCCCAACGAACCAATAGCGCTCTCGTGGTCATGATGTTGGTCACCCAGGGCCTGAGGGTGGCCCTTGTGACAACCCATTGCGCCCTGAGGGATGTTCCCGGCTCGATTACCCGGAAAAGGATCACGGACACCATAAGGATTACCCATCGGGCCTTAAGTGACTCCTTTGGCATCCCAAACCCCAAGTTGGCCGTGGCGTCTCTAAATCCCCATGCCGGGGAGGGCGGGTTGTTTGGGGCTGAGGAGAAGACGGCCATCATTCCAGCCATTGAAGGGTGCAAGAGGGCGGGCCTCAACATCGAGGGACCCTTGGCTAGTGATTCCCTCTTCCACTTCGCCGCGAAGGGTATCTACGACGCCGTGATCTGTATGTATCACGATCAAGGTCTGATCCCCATCAAACTCATGGGGTTCAAAAGAGCTGTCAACGTGACCCTGGGCCTGCCCGTCATTAGGACCTCCGTCGACCACGGAACGGCTTATGACATATCGGGAACGGGAGCGGCCGATCCATCAAGCCTCATCGAGGCCATCATCCTCGCGAGCGGAATGGCCAGAACGAAGGCAAAAAATATTGACAAACCGGCATAGTTGGTCTATGAGGATATTGTGAAATTTGTCTCAAAAGGAGGCGGCGGTGAAGATTGTAGTATGCATTAAACAGGTTCCCGATACGACCGACGTAAGGATCGATCCGGAAACCCGGACCCTCGTTCGGGAAGGGGTGGAAAGCATCACCAATCCCTTCGATGAATATGCTGTGGAGGAAGCCTTTCTGACCAAGGAGAAATATGGGGGAGAAGTACATGTCATCACCATGGGTCCTCCCCAGGCTGTTGAGGTGCTCAAGAATGCCCTGGCCGTTGGAGCTGACTACGTCTATCTCATTTCGGATAGGGCCTTTGCGGGATCAGATACGTGGGCAACCGCCTATACCCTCGCCCAGGCCATCAAGAAAATCGGCGAAGTGGATTTGGTGATCTGCGGTAAGCAGGCAATCGATGGGGACACGGCCCAGGTGGGCCCGGGAGTATCTACTCAGTTAAGCTTACCCCAATTGACCTATGTCTCAAAGGTACGGGAGGTCGACTTGGAAAACGGGAGGATCGTGGTGGAGAGGATGCTGGAAGATGGAAGGGAAATCGTTGAATCCCCCTTCCCCGCCCTCATCACCGTGGTCAAGGATATTAATGAACCCCGCCTTCCATCCCTCCTTGGTATAAAGAAGGCGGCCAAGGCCGAAATACCAACGTGGACCACGAAAGATTTGCCGGTGGATGAGGCGAAGTGCGGTTTAGGTGGTTCCCCAACTGAGGTGGTCCGAGTCTTTACGCCTGAACCAAGGGGAGGTGGAGAGATCCTGGATGGAGAGCTGACCGAGACTATCCCCCTCTTGATAGATAAGCTCATGGAGGCGAAGGTAATCAAATAGGGAGGAGCAGATGGCCAGATTACTGATCGATGAAGAGGCATGTACCGGGTGTGAAGCCTGCGTGGAGGAATGCCCCTATGGGGCCCTGGAGATGAAGGGCGATGTCGTCACGGTCAACGAGAAGTGCACCTTCTGCGGGGCTTGCGTGGACGTCTGTCCGGTCGAAGCCCTCACCTTGGAAAAGGAGGAAAAAGAGGCTGAAGCTGTGGATCTCACCCAGTATCAAGACGTCTGGGTATTCATCGAACACAAGAGGGGAAGGATCGCCAACGTGAGCTTTGAGCTCCTTGGGCAAGGGAGGAAACTGGCTGATGCCTTGGGATGCAAACTGTGCGGAATGCTCATGGGTGACGGAGTGGAGCAATGTGCTCAAGAGGCCATAAGGCATGGGGCGGATACGGTTTACCTAACCGAAAGCCCCGTTTTAAAGCAATACAGAACGGACTCATACGCGGCGGGGGCAGTCCATTTGATCAAGAACTATGAACCCGAAATTGTGATCTTCGGGGCGACGACCCAGGGTCGGGATTTCGCGGGAACCGTTGCCACCACGATATATACCGGGCTGACGGCGGATTGTACCGGGCTCGATATCGATCCCGAAACCAAATTGCTGAGGCAGACCCGTCCCGCATTCGGGGGCAATATCATGGCTACCATACTGTGCCAACGGCATAGGCCCCAGATGGCCACCGTCAGGCCAAAGGTCTTTCCCATGCCGGAAAAGGACGATTCCAGGAAGGGGACAATCGTTCGCGAGGAGTTACCCATAGGCGAGGATAAGATAAGGACTAAGATTCTGGACTTCGTTCAGGTGGCCGAAACGGTGAATCTAGCGGATGCGGAAATCATCGTTTCCGGTGGAAGGGGTGTGGGGGGGAGCGAGAGCTTCGCGATTATCCGTGAGCTGGCAGATGTATTGAGGGGGGCAGTGGGTGCGTCCCGTGCAGCCGTAGATGCGGGATGGATTCCCTACGAACACCAAGTCGGCCAGACGGGTCGAACCGTGAGGCCGAAAATCTACATCGCCTGCGGAATCTCCGGGTCGATCCAGCATCAAGCGGGGATGAAGACCTCGGAAATCATCGTGGCCATCAATAAGGATTCGGAGGCCCCCATCTTCAAAATCGCCACCTACGGTATTGTGGCGGACCTCTTCCAGGCCGTCCCTATGCTGACCCAGGAATTCAGGAAGCACCTGGGCACGTAAAGGTTCGTGCTATCAGACGCGGCGTACTGCAATGAACTTCTTTCTCTTGACCCCTTCGGAGATAAGGGTCAAAAAAATGGTTGCGCCCCAAGAATTTACCTTCAAATCATCCTTCGCTCAACAAGCCATTGAACAAAACGGAGCAGGGGAGGACGGTCACCTTTCCATGACTTAACCATGTCACCCTCGGGGGGCAAGTAAAAGAAAATCCTTGATTTTTTGGATTTCATCAATCATAATAATCCGTGAAAAGGTTGAAAAACAGCAGGGGAGCTTATGATCGTCCAATGCGAACAGTGTCACACTAAGTACAACATAGACGATTCAAAGATTACGCCGCAAGGCGTGAGAGTCCGATGTGCGAAATGTCAGCACGTCTTTTCCGTCAAACCCCCTCAAGCCCCTCCTCCCCCTCCGCCGGCAGAAGGGGAGGATTTCCTCCAAGACTTCGAATCCTTTGAGAAATTCCACAAGGACCTGATGGAAACCCCCGGCCCGGAAACGGGGGATACCCCGGACCTGCAAACGCCTCCCCCCTCTGGTGAGGAGAGCCCGTTTGAAAGGGGTGAATTCGACAGCATCCCCCAAGACGTGGGCGCAGCACCTCCTTCGGAGGGCCCGAGCATGGCGGAATTCCCCACCGAGGAATGGCCAGGCCCATCCCCTGAAGAGCAGAAGCAGACGGAATTCGTGGAGGAGGAGATGGAAACCCCTACCTTCGACATGAGGGGATTGGAGGAGAAGAGGTATTTCGAAAAGCCACCGGTGACCCCCGCGAAGAGAAAGACGTCCTGGACCTTCGTGTTGATCGGCATTCTTATCGTGGTTGCCTTAGGGGGATATTACCTCTGGAGTGAAAGGGGAATGAGGTTCAGCCTTCCTGGAGATATCCCGTCGCTTCTCAAATCCATCCCGGAGAAGGTTCAATCCATTGTGGATGACATACGGGGGATAGAGAGGGGAAGCTTAACCTTTTCCGATCTGGAGGGGTATAAGGATACTATCGGCGAAGTTCCCGTTTTCGTCATTACGGGCAAGATATTGAATGAGACCAACAAAACGAAGAAACACGTGCGGATCAGGGCCATTCTGCTAAACGATAAGAACAAGGTGTTGGATGAAAAGCAGACCCTGTGCGGCAGCTCCTTTACCAAGGAAGACCTTAAAAACCTTCCCCCTCGTTTCGCGAGGGGCGACTTCAGGATCCGGCCGGTACCAGACCAGATACGCGTGCCCCCCCGGAAGAGCTCCCCCTTTATCGTGATCTTCCCCAACATGCCCCCTGAAGCGAATGAGTTTCAAGTAGAAATCGTTGACGCCCCAAATGCTTAGATCCGGATGTCGACCGTGTTTTGACCCTCCACGCCTTCGGCAGGAACACAGGAGCACCCGAGGGCTTCCTCACGCCACCACCATAGCGTCTATCCATTAAGCCATTAACAATGGTTCCACGGGACAATTCTTAGAGGGCGAAAAGGCCCTGGAGCTCGGGGTGGATCTTAACTCCAAGGAGGTACATCGATGGCTGTCGAAGGAAAAACCGTGCTGATTTTGGGCGGAGCAGGCATGGGTGGATCTGAGGCCTGTCAATATGGAACGGTGGCGGGAGCGGTTCAGGGAGATCCTTCGGCAGGATAGAGATGCGTCGGAAACAACCAGCTCACTCCACGTTCGAGGCAAGGGGTTCTGGAAGAGGACCGACAGTGGCGAACTCATGATCGACCCCGGAGAAATGGCCGGCTGGGTGCTGACTTACGAGGAAAAGGGCAAGAGAATGAAGGATTAGGGTTGTACGAGAAGGTCACCATGTAATTGGGCGTTCACACGTACCTCCATGCCCAAACTCGCCCTTCGGGCTCAGCCAGCTGAAATTGCTCTCCCCTCGGATCGCCAAAAAGGAAACGAGAAATTCTCACCCTTTCCGGCCCCTGAGATGTCGCCTTTCCCTTCCTATGACCCTCGGTGATTATTCCCACTTCTGCCGCACATTTCACTCATGGATAACGCTGTTCTCCGGAATCCGAGAAACTCCAGGATTGGATCCCTTGAAAAATAAGGGTCTGCGTGTTAAAAAGAATTATTATGAAACTCCGAGTGGGGGCCAATTGGGACATTTCATTTCTTGACGCACTGAAAGGGACATCGGTGGATGCCCTCTTCGGCAAACTTCCCTTCGATGTTGTGGGGGGAGCGCGACCCGGGTTTGTCCTGCCCCAGGTGGATCGAAATGATGTGAAGCAATACATACAGGCCTGCCACGAAAGAGGGTTGGAATTCAGCTACTTGCTGAACGCCCCGTGTCTCGGAAACCTTCAATACTCCAAAAGAGGGTATGGACAACTCGTGGATCTTCTGGAATGGATCGACGAATCCGGTGCGGATTCGGTGACCGTGGGCGTCCCGTACCTCGTCGACCTCGTGAGGAAACGTTTTCCCCGGCTCAAGATCAAGATCTCTACTACGGCCCGGGTCAATACCGTGAGGAAGGCCCTTCAATACGAGGCGATGGGGGCCGAAGAGATCATCATCGATGAACACATCAATCGCGAGTTCAAAAACTTAGGGGCGATCAGAAAAGCAGTGAGGTGCAACCTGGAGTTGATCGTCAACAATATCTGTCTCTGGCAGTGTCCCTATAACTATGAACATGTCAACCACGACGGCCATGCCTCAAGGGAGGGGGAGGAGGATGGGTACTGCTATCTCCAGTATCCGGGTTACCTCTGTCTTTACAGAAAATTGATGGAACCGGTGGAATTGTTGAAATCCCCCTGGATCAGACCAGAAGATATCTCCCATTACGAGGATTTGGGTTACGATCATTTTAAAATCACGGAGCGATTCAAACGCACCCCCCTCCTCCTCGAACATGTAAGGGCCTATGAAACTCGGCATCACGATGGAAACCTCTTAGATCTCTTCACCCTTCCGAGAAAGGGGGCATTCACGCCCGTCCATTTGGAATACTTTATTAAACCCGAACACGTGAACATCATGAAGATCTCTGAACTGGGGAAAGTCTTCGACCTGGAGTTCCGGGACCTCATTCAACTGGATAACAGGAAGCTGGATGGCTTCATTAAACATTTTAAAGCAATGGATTGCAATCAGACCTCCTGCCCGGATTGTCAATATTGTGAAACGGTCTTCAAGGAGGCAGCGGTGGTAAACGATGAGGAGGTGAAGAGGGCTGCCGGAAAAGTCAGAGATTTTTCTGAAAAGCTCGTTTCAGGAGAGATCTTTGAAGTCCCTCACTCCCATTTGATCTTTCGCATTCCATTTCTCAAAACCTTGCTAAAACATCTCCTCAAGTGGCGTCTGAAGAAGGAACGAAACCTTGATTGATAAAGAAACACGGGTATGAGATTCTTGCTGGTCGACCCACCCCATAAAATCTGGACGATTCTCCGGGCCTGGGTCCCCTCCCCGGGATGTCTCCAGTTATTGGCCTACTTAGAGAGGGAACAATTCGATATCGATTATATGGATTGCACCCTTAACGAAAACCCCTGGAGGGATCTCGAAGAGAAGGTTCGAAGGGAAAAACCAGAGGTGGTTGGCATCACCATCATCTGTACGGCCTTCATCTATGATGGGATGAATGCAGCCAGTCTCACTAAAGCGGTCAGTCCTCAATCGATCATCATTATGGGGGGGGAACATCCCTCCTTTATGGCGGAGGAGACGCTCAGGGATTGTCCTGCCATTGATTACATCTGCGTCGGAGAGGGAGAG
>DAOVIU010000014.1 GCA_030673585.1 Pseudomonadota bacterium
AAGATCAGGAAGAGAAACGCCCCGGTCCCCGTCGTTATGGCCGCCGATAAGATGAGGGCATAGAGATCTCCATCCCGGTAGTAGAGGGAGAAAAGGAGGGGGAAAATCATCGTGAGGCCAAGGAAGAAGATCAGTGCCCCCATGATCCGGAAGATCATCCCCAGCCGCATCAAAAATACTCCAGCTTGACCATCAACGTCTTTTCCACCTTGGGAATGGCCGATTGGAGGGCAAAAATCACGACCCGATCATTGGGAAGGATGACGTCATTTCCGCCCGGGATGATAACATCCTCACCTCGCACAACGGCGCCGATGAGGGCTCCCTTGGGGAATTTCAGCTCCTTGATGGGTCGGTTGACAATATCCGATGTGTCCAGGGCCACGGTTTCGATGACCTCGGCATCCTCCTCTTTGAGGGTGGCCACGGAAAGGACCTTTCCCCTCCTTATGTAGTGCATAATCCTCCCAATGGCTGAGAGACGGGGGCTCACCACGGCATCAATTCCGATGGTAGGCAGGATCGGCAGGTAGTGTAGGTGTCTGACGAGGGTGATCGTTTTCCTCGCTCCCAGCCGTTTGGCAAGAAGGGATGTCAATATGTTCGCATCCTCATCATCCGAGGCGGAAATGAAGAAATCGGCTTCGTTGACCCCTTCCTCCTTCAAGAGCCTCTGATCGGTTATCTCCCCCTGAAGAATCAGCACCTTTTCCAGGCTCTCAGCCATCCGCTGACATCGTCCCGGATCCTTCTCAATCATCCGGACGGTTATCCCCCTATCCTGAAGCTGCCGGGCCACCTCAAAGGCGATATTGCTCCCCCCGGCGATAAAGACCCGCTTGATCGGCTCCTCCTCCTTTCTGAGATAGGCCAGGACATTTCTGATGGAATGGCGATCAACAACGGCGTAGAGGATATCACCCATGAAAATCGTTTCGTTCCCATGGGGTATGAGGATTTGGTCATTCCTGGAGATTGCCACAATGAGCACCTTAAGGTCCGGAAACAGGACCCTGACCTCTCGCAATTCCTTGAACTTCTTCCCCACTACGTAGCTATCCTCCTCGATCTTTACCCCGATGAGCTCTACTTTCCCATCGGCAAACTCCGCGAAGTCGGCAGAGCCCGGATATTCAACGAGCCTCAGTATTGTCTTTGCCGTCTCCATCTCCGGGTTAATACAGAGGTCAATATCGAGATGCTCCTCATCGAAAATCTGGGTTTCCTGTGTATATTCGAGATTGCGGATCCGTGCTATCCGTTTGGGAATCTTGGACTGGGTACCCGCAATGAGACAGGCAACCATGTTGATCTCGTCGCTTTCCGTAACCGCTATCACCATTTCCGCCTCCTCGATTCCCGCCCCTTTAAGGACGCCTGGGCTGCTCCCCTTTCCAAACAAGACCTTGACATCGAGGGTTTCATTGACGTGCTGAACCTTTTCAGGGTCGTGATCGACGACGACCACATCGTGGCCTTCCCTTGAAAGCTTCATGGCCAGGTTGTAGCCCACTTCGCCCGCCCCAATGATGATGATTTTCACGGCTTTTTACCCCTTACTCCCTCTGGATAAGCGTGTAATCAGGAGGCGAAGAAATCTTCTGTGTAATGATAGGAATGTGCTCACGGAAAACAGGTGCAGAATGATGATCGGAATGTCTTGGCAAAAACGATAGCAGAATGGGGAGGAGATAGTCAAGGGAAATACCGAATGGAATTATTCCGAATTGTCTTCCGAACGAACAGATCCCTTTTCCCCGAAATTACGGATATGAGGCTTATGAAGGCGGGATGTGGTCTACATCACACTCTCGGAAACGCCCGAGATCAAGGGCTTTGGATCACTGAAGGATAAAAGCCCATGGGGAATTGCCTTCTCGACGGAATTCTGCTATGTTTTGCCTACAAAGTTTGAGTCAGACTACAGGGACGGGAAGAAATGCCTGCTTCAAAGAAGCCCAACCCAAGGAGATTGTTCATCTATGGAATTGCGGTGATTCTGATCGTCTTTGCCAGACCAACGCCGTTTTCCGTTGGTTTGGGATTGGCCATCCTCTCGCTGGGAGAAGCGCTACGATTCTGGGCAGCGGGACACCTCCGGAAAAACGAGGTCCTCATCACGACGGGGCCCTATGCCTACATAAAGCATCCCCTCTATATTGGGACGGTCCTGATTACCGTGGGATTCTGTATTATGGCGGACAACATCTACATTCTTATGGTAGCCCTTCTGGTCTTCTCCTTCTATTACCTTCCGTACAAGAATAAGGTCGAGGACGAGCGGATGAAGAGGTTGTTCGGGGATGCGTATCTGGATTACGCCGAAAAGGTCCCCGATTTCATCCCTCGTCTATCGCCATATGGGAGGAGCAGGGGAAAGTGGCGCTGGAGGGCCTTCATCAAGAATAGTGAAGAGGGAATCGTGGCCTTGGAGGCCATCGGCGTCTTCCTCATCGGGATGAGATTATGGATTTAGATGTGCAAAAGAAAACCCTACAGTTCGAGAATGTAACCAGGGAAGAGATCGATCACCTGGTCGCCGAGGTTTACCCTTCGAGTTCCCTCGGGAAGCCCGATTTGATGCTGATCCAGAAGGATGGTCGCCTGGCCATCGTCAAGGACTATCGGAGGACTCCATTTCCTTTTCGCCATACCATAGGGACGTGGCTGATCGGGAGGGAATACAGGTTCCACCTCAAGTTGATTGGGATCAAAGGAGTTCCGCGAATTTATCAGAAGCTAGACAGGTATGCCAACGTGTTCGAGTACTTAGATGCGAGGCCCATTGAGAGGGACGACTCCGATATCATCGGTGATCGTTTTTTCGAAAACCTGAAAAAGAGGATTGAACTCATCCATACCCGGGGAGTCGTCCACCTTGATTTGAGTCACAAGGGGAATATCCTGATTTCAAGGGCGGGTGAACCGGTCATTATCGACTTCAATAGCGGCTTTTACGTGGGAAATGGATATATCGGCAGGAAGATATTGCTCCCCCTTCTCAAGAAGATCGACTACTACGGGATATTGAAGCTCAAGAAAAGGCTTTCTCCAGATGCGCTAACGTCTGAGGAGCAGTCCTATCTGAAGCGGTTTGGCTTGATCAGGAGATTGTGGTTCTTCAACTAGTGATTCTCATTTCCTCCTTGGGATCGGGCTATCTTAACCCGCCCGATTCTCCTCTTATCGGCGGATTCGATGGTCATTATTAAGTCGTCGAAATTGACCCTCTCCCCCGCTTTGGGAACCCTTCCCAACAGGTGGAAGATAAAACCGCCCACCGTCTCGAAATTTTCCTTCTGAATCTCAACATCGAAATATCTCTCTAGTTCCTCAATCTCCAATTTCGCATCTACCGAGATTGAGCCATCGTCAAGGGTTCTAATCTTCCCTTCGACCCTCTGATCATATTCATCCTCTATCTCCCCAAAGACCTCCTCGATGAGATCCTCTATGGTAACGAGGCCCGATAGCCCCCCATATTCATCGACGACAATGGCCATATGAACCCGCTTCGTCTTGAACTCATTGAGCAACTCCTCCAGCCTTTTCGTTTCCGGTATGAAATAGGGCTGCCGCATCACCCCCTCCAGGGGGATTTCCCCCCCATCCTTTCCCCAAAATCTGAGGAGATCCTTGGCGTAAACGACTCCGACGATGTTGTCGATTTTCCCCTCGAAAACGGGGATCCGAGAATGGCCTTCGGAGATGATGAGGTCGATGATGTCCTTGATTTTTGCCTTGCTCGAAACACATTTGATATCCGTCCGTGGAACCATCACCTCACGGACAACGGCCTGCTTGAGCTCGAATATCCCGTGGATCATCTCGTGTTCTTCCTGGTCGATTACCCCCTCCTCCTCACCGACATCGATGATAGACTGGATATCCTTTTCGGAGAGGGAGGGCTTTCGGTTTCGGAAGAAACGGCGGCACAATCCCGCAAATTTGTTCAGCAGGCCGCTTTTCGAATCATCCTCCAGGGGTCATCACACTCCTTTTCACGGCGGGGATAGGGTACCCCAGGGCTTTCCTCCGGTAAACCCTAATTTGGCAATAAGGTCCTCTTGAACTACCTCCATCCGCCCTCCGTTCCTTCCGGTGTGATCATAACCCAGTAGGTGAAGGATACCGTGAATGAGAAGGAAGGCGATCTCTACCTCAAGGTTCAGGCCCGATTCGTGCGCCTCCCTTATTGCCGTTTCCATTGAGATGACCACATCTCCCAACAACTGCGGGTTGATCTCGGAAAACTCCCCTTGGGCCATGGGAAAGGAAATAACATTGGTGGGGCGGTCTCTTTTGAGATACTGTTCGTTTAAATCCCTGATCTCCCGATCATCAACAAAAACTATACCGATCTCCTTATCCGGGTGATTTAACTCTATCAAGATAGTTCGAGCTAGCTTTTTGATCGTCTTTTTGTCTACTCTTACGAGCTTTTGTCGATCTTGAATGAGTACCTTCATATCCCTCTTTCTTTGAGCTATTTTGCTCTTCCCCGGAATTCGGGTATTCAACGCGTTGGTGGAAAATTCCGGTAAGGATTCGATCGAAGCTTTCCTCGATATGGTGGAGGTCCTTGAGGGTCAATTCACAATCCTCCAGCTGCCCTTCGGTAAAGATACTATTGATGATCCGGCTGACTAACCCCTTGATCCGAGATGGGGTGGGTTCGGACAGAGTCTTGGATGCAGCCTCCACGGCATCGGCCAGCATCACAATGCCCGCCTCCTTCGTCTGGGGTTTTGGCCCTAAGTATCGGTAATCCTTTTCTTTAATGGATTCGACCCCCGGATTCTGCTTTTCCTTCGCCTTCTGGTAGAAAAAGGAAACCAAGCTTGTTCCGTGGTGTTGTTGAATAATGTCGAGGATCTTCTTGCCGAGCCTCTGTTTCTTGGCCAGCTCTACCCCATCCTTTACGTGGGCATTGAGGATCAAACCGCTCATGCTCGGAGACAATCTATCGTGGGGGTTTTTCTTTCCCCCCTGATTCTCGGAAAAATAGAGGGGCTTCTTGATTTTCCCGATATCATGGTAGTAGGCACTAACCCTGGCCAACAGGGGATTCACGTTGATGCCCTTTGCCGCCGCTTCAGCTAGGCTGCCGACTATGATACTGTGATGATAGGTTCCCGGGGCCTGGACGATGAGATCCTTGAGAATAGGCTGCTCCAGGTTGGCCAGCTCCAGTAATGTTATATCAGTTGTGTAACCGAAAATCCCCTCAACGATAGGGGTAGTCCCCAAGACGATGACAGCCCCCAATATTCCCCCGATAAACCCGAAGCCGCAGTTGAATAGGACGTCGAATTTAAACAGGGTTCCCCTGAACATTTCGTAAAAGACGATCAACATGACATTGGCAACTCCCACCTGCATACCTGTCTTTATGAGGACGCTCCGCTGTTCGCATCGGGCAACGCCGTTGGCCCCCACGATACTCCCGATAAAGGCGTAAATGAAAAAGAAGAGGCTGTTATCCAGGAGGATGGCCGAAAGCATGCCGGCTATGACGGAATAAATGATGGCGACCTCCGAGTTGATCATGATTCGGGCTAGCATAGCCCCCGCAGCCACGGGGAAGAGGTAATAGTAGGATGCCGAGGAAATATAGAGGAAGTTGCTTTCGATGGATCCCGAGATGAAAATGAAGACCTTTAAGGCCAGGAGGATCATGATGAGGTTCAAACTGACAAAGAGAAGATCCCTGGAGCTGAGGACGATCTTCCTTATGTTCTTCGTGGAAAACCCATAGACCAAATAGGCAATCATGAAGATTAACAAGACCAACCCAATGGTAACCAGGGGTAAATTTGATTCTTTCCCCAGGGATTCGAGGTCCTGAAGCTTAACCAGATGCTCCTCCGTTATCCTTTCCCCTTCCCTGACCAACATTTCGCCTTTCTTGATTTGAAACAAAACTGGTTTAACCCCGTGAAAGGCCGCGGTCTTGCGTGCTTCGGTCTCATTGCGATTCAATGTCAAGTTGGGCTCTATGACATGGGAAGCGATTTTGACCAAGACGGCTCTGAGCCTCTTGTTGGTAGTTCCGGATAAGGCCTTGGCGTTCTGCTTAATGATTGCCTCGGCTTGAGCCAAATCGATAATGGTATCGAGTTCGTGCCTTATCCTCTCCATCTGGGTCTGGACATTCCGAATGACTATCCCCTTGCCCTTTTCTTGGGCCAAAAAATCCCGGTCTCGAACGATGTGCTTGTTCATAAGAAGCTGAATAAAACCGAGGATGATATCTTCCATGGATTTGTCGAAACCGCTCTTGGCCAGGGAGTTAAACTCCTTGGAGGTAAGGGAAATCCCACGGGACTCCTCCAGCTCCTTCTTCCGCTCTCCCTCTTGGCCTGTAATCTCACCGAATTCGACGGAGTCCCTCATGAGGGAAAAGGAACTCCGGATTTTCCCCGTGGCTTTCTGTAAGATGGAGGGATCATAATCGTATACGGAAATGACCGCCATTTTGGCGTCAATCCGTTTGGCAAGGGTTGCACTTTCATCCTCCACGAGAAAATCCTGGGTCGATTTGATGTCGGCAGAGGCTATGTCCCCCACCTGATAATGTTCGGAAGGCAATCGAATTGTAGGGGAAAGCAACAGGGCCAGCATGATGGCGGAGGTTATGCCAATCATCCACCTCTGTACCATGGGATTGAGGTATATGGGGGCAAGGTAAAGCCTCTTGAAATCGCGGAGCTTTTTCAAGAGCAAGGAGGGTTTCTTGGCCCGGCTGTTCCGGGGGGCACCCTTTCGAAGGCTTTCATTATCCACGGTTGTGGCCCTTCAATTGTTTGAGCCGAGCCCTCGATTCCGCTTTTTCATACGCCCTGATGATATCGGTAACCAAGGGGTGGCGAACAACGTCCTTTTCGGAGAAATAGACGAAGGAAATTCCCTCTATATCTTTAAGGATCCCCTGAATTTCAATCAACCCGGAGTTTCTATTTTCGGGCAAGTCTACCTGAGTGATATCCCCCGTAATGACGGCCTTCGAATTGAAACCCAACCGGGTCAGGAACATCTTCATCTGTTCAGAAACCGTATTTTGGGCTTCATCCAAGATGACGAAGGAGTCGTTGAGCGTTCTCCCCCTCATGAATGCCAAAGGAGCTACCTCGATCACTCCCCTCTCGATCAATTTGCTGGTCTTGTCGAAATCCATGATGTCATGCAGTGCATCGTAAAGGGGCCTCAAATAGGGGTTTACCTTCTCATACATGTCACCGGGTAGGAAACCGAGCTTCTCCCCCGCCTCAACGGCCGGCCGTGTCAATACAATTCGGTCAACCTCCTTCTTCAAGAGAAATGAAACGCCCATGGCCATGGCCAGGTAAGTCTTTCCCGTACCGGCGGGGCCAATCCCGATGACGATATCATGCTGTCTTATTGCATCGATATATTCCTTCTGCACGAGGCTCTTGGGGGTAATTACCCTTTTCTTAGACGAAATGTAGATGGTGTCGAGAAAGATCTCCTCTAAGTTAACCGAATTATCCGAGGAGAGGATTTGGATCGCATAGTCGATGTCGCTTGGATATAAGGGATAACCCTTTTTGAGAAACGAATAGAGCTCTTGCAGGAGCCTGCGGCTGAGGTCGACCTCAATATCATCCCCGTAAATGGCGATGGTGTTCGCCTTGGTGGTGATGTTAACTCCGAGGGCCTTTTCTATTCGCTTGACATGTTCTCCTTGAACGCCAAAAAGGTAATTGGCCAGGCGATTGTCGTCGAAGGTTACCTTTTCAACCCTCTCCTTTTTCCTCTCCTTCAATTAACCCCCTTCATTTCCCATTATCTGTACGGTGACCCTTCTCCTTCGAGGACGATTATCGAAATCCAACAGGACTATTTGCTGCCATGTACCCAGGAGCACTTTCCCCCCTCTTATGGGGATAATTAAAGAGGGCCCCAAAATTGCGGCCCTTACATGGGAATATCCGTTTCCGTCTCCCCACCTTCTATCGTGTTCGTAGGGGATATCCTTCGGTGCTAACCTTTCGATGGCCTTTCTCAGGTCATTGACCACACCAGACTCAAATTCTATGGTGGTCAAAGCCGCGGTCGACCCCGGAATGAACAAAGCCATATTACCATCTTGAATCCCGGATTGCAATACCCCCTCTTGAACCTGACGGCTGATATCGATGATGTCGTTTTGGCCGGTGGTCTTGAATTCTAGCTCTGAAGATACGATTTTCATCTCTCCTGCAACTCCTTTTGGACCCTCACCCTTTTAACGATTTCGGGAATCGTCGTGGTACAAGGCCCCAAGATACTGTAATCTGATATGGGGCGGCTTAGGGATGTCTCCTCCAGGTTTATCTCCGCTACAGCGGCTCCATGGGCCTTTGCCAACCTCGGAATGTCGGCCGCGGGCAGAACCGCTGCGGAAGTTCCAATAACCAACACCAAATCGCACGATTGAGCTTCGTAGGAAGCCATGGCATAGGCCTCTCTGGGAATAGGCTCTCCAAAAAAGATGACATCGGGTTTAAACAAGGTCTCACAATTCGGACATTTCGGTGGGAGCTGTTGCAAGGAGAACATGGAGATTTCCCTCTTGAGCCCGCAATCGAGACAGGAGAGGAACCGGTGGGTGCCATGGAATTCGATAACGTTTTTGCTCCCGGCAGCCTGGTGGAGGCCATCCACGTTTTGGGTAACCACGGAGCTGATCAACCCCATCTCCTCCATCAATGCCAACCCCCGATGAGCGGGGTTGGGCTTCGCCTTGATGATAAGCTTCAGCATTTCCCTCAGCATGACCCAGACCTTCTCCGGCTGCGCCCTGAAGGCATCAATATGGGCGTATTCCTCCGGGTCGTATTTGCTCCAGAGCCCCCCCTCACTCCTAAAATCGGGGATTCCACTTTCCACCGAAATCCCAGCCCCGGTAAGGGCAATGGTCTTTTTTGCATGAAGGATATCGTGAGCCGCCCTGTTGATGGGTTCCTCTTGCACGCCTCATCCCACCGTTATCTTGAAATATCCTTAAAGGCCGGGATGGCCCCAAGTCCATCAGCCCTTTGGACGGATCGCGTGACAGCATGGATCAACGCCACTTCGGCAAGGATGCCCACGGTATTCACATCGGCCTCTTTTTTCCCGAGGGAGAGGGCGAAGATGATATCTCCGTCGAACGTGGTATGGAGGGGGGAAATGGTTTTGGCCAACCCACTATGAGCCAGTCGGATCACCTTTTTCAAATCCTCCCTGCATAGCTGGACATCGGTGGCAATAATTCCCAGGGTGGTGTTGAGGAACCCGAATCGTCTCCTGATGGTTCCCTCCATTATGCGTTTCGATGAATCGGCTAGCCGCTTGCTCTTTTCCGATACCCTGGCCCCAGCCAAGATCTTACCACTGGAAGGGTCGATGACGTCCCCGAAGGCGTTGACCACGACGAGAGCTCCCACCGTTGCCCCATGCTCCGATTTCATGCTCGCCGTTCCTATCCCGCCTTTCATCCCTCGTTTGACACCGAAAAGCTTTCCCACCGTGGCCCCTGTCCCCGCCCCAAAACTTCCCTCCTCAATTCTATCTTTCCGAGCATTTATACACGCCTTATAGCCCATCTCGGTATCTGGGCGTACCCGGTGGTCTCCGATACCAAGATCAAAGATAACAGCAGCGGGAACAATGGGGACCGTGGTGACGCCGACATCGAATCCAATCCCCCTTTCCTCCAGGAATCTCATCACGCCGCCAGCGGCGTCTAAACCGAAGGCACTCCCGCCCGAGAGGCAAACTCCGTGAATTCGATCCACCAGATGACCCGGGGACAGGGCATCCATCTGTCTAGTCCCCGTGGCGGTCCCCCACATATCCACGGCTGCACGGGCTCCTGACTCGCAGAGGACAACGGTACAGCCCGTTAAGGCTTCGAAGTGGGAAAAATGGCCCACCCGTATGCCGCTCACATCCGTTAACGCATCGTTCATGCCAAACCCTCCAGGGAGAGTTTGATGTCGGGTTTTTCTTCCGTTTACCGATTATCTCCCATACGAAAAAAGGGGATTGTGCCTATGGACATGAGGGATTCAAAAACTAACAGAATTGGTTTATATTGTCAAACTACGGGGAAACGAGAGTCTCC
>DAOVIU010000100.1 GCA_030673585.1 Pseudomonadota bacterium
AACCAACGGAGAACATGCTGGCGTTACGGTAGCATGGGCTGTCACGGATAAAACCGCCAAAAAAGACAAGGGGATCAGTGCCTTTGTCATTGAAAGGGGAACCCCGGGGTTCACCATGGGAAAGGCTGAAGATAAGATGGGACATAGGGCCTCATCCCTGAATGAGCTCATCTTCGATAATTGCCGAATACCCAAGGAGTGCCTCCTCGGCCATGAGGGAGAGGGATTCAAGATTGCCATGATGG
Source organism: Pseudomonadota bacterium (assembly GCA_030673585.1). The sequence goes on from DAOVIU010000100.1 coordinate 246, forward strand.
AACTCGATGGGGGACGGATCGGGATAGGTTCTCTCGCTGTGGGAATCGGTTTCGGCGCCATCGATTTCGCCACTCAATACGTGAAGGAAAGGGAGGCCTTCGGCCAGCCCCTTTCGAGATTCGAGGCCATCCAGTGGATGATAGCGGACAGCTATACCGAATTGGAAGCCGCACAGCTCCTCGTCCTGAGGGCTGCCTTTTTAAAGGAAAATGGGTTACAATCTACCAAAGAGGCGTCCATGGCGAAATTATTTGCCACGGAGACGGCTAGACGAGTGGCCATTCGGGCGGTCCAGATGCTGGGAGGGTATGGATATACCAGGGATTATCCGGTAGAGAGGTACCTTCGGGATGTCATCGGCACGACCCTCTATGAGGGAACCTCGGAGGTTCAACGAATTGTCGTGGCGCGAGAGGTCCTTAAGAAACGATGAAAGGGAAAAAAGAGGGACGAGGAAAGGAAGGCTGAATGGAAGCACAGAAGGAGGAACTTCTCCAAAAATTTGAACTCTACGGCTGTTTTCAATGCGGGAAATGTACAGGCGGTTGCCCGGTATCCCTCAAGTCAAAACTGAATATCAGGAAACTAATGATCGAAGTCCTCCTTCGGGAGAATGTGGGCAATGTGGCTCAAAATGATGCACTCTGGGACTGCACTACCTGCAAGACGTGTACGCTCCGATGTCCGAGGGGGCTGGAACCCATGGATCTCCTCATTGGTATGCGAGCCCTGTCGGTCGAGAAAGGTCATATTCCCAAGACCATCATAGAAGCCCTCGAGAGTGCTTACAAATACGGAAATCCATGGGATGCTGCCAAAAATAAGAGGAGCGACTGGGCGAGTGAACTGGAACTGAAGGTGTTTCCTCAGGGAGATAAAGCAGCCAACCTCTATTTCGTGTGCTGTACGGCAGCTTACGACACTCGGGTTCAGGATGTAGCCCGATCCCTCGTTCAGTGCTTTCGCCAGATCGGATACGACTTCGCAACCCTCGGAAATGATGAGACCTGCTGCGGAAGCGAAATCCGGAGAATGGGAGAAGAGGGCCTCTTCGAAATGCTCATGGAGGCGAATATTGAAACCCTCAACAAGTACGAGGCTCGGTCCATCGTGACCACGTCCCCCCACTGTTACAACACCATGAAAAATGATTACGCCCAGGATGGTCCGGAGATCCGTCACTATACACAGGTCCTAGCCGAAGCCATCGAGGGAAAAAACCCCTTCCCTGGGGAGTTGAGAAAGGTCATCACCTATCACGACCCCTGTTTCTTGGGAAAGCAGAACGGGATTTTTGATGAGCCCAGATACGTTCTGCAGAGCGTTTCGGGAGTGACCTTCATCGATTTCGATCGATCCAGGGAGAACAGCCTCTGCTGTGAAGGCGGGGGCGGACGCATGTGGGTGGAGGCCTCTGACCAAGGTCCACGACTAGCGGAAACCCGGGTTCAGGATGCGATCGAAATGGGAGCTGAGATTCTCGCCACAGCCTGCCCATTCTGCCTGCTGACACTAGAGGATGCCGTAAAGACTACGGGCAATGAGGAAAAACTCAGGGTTATGGATATCTCGGAAATTTTGGTTGAGACCCTATGAACCACAGGAGAACAATGGGGGCTGCAGGTTGAGGTTTGAGGACCGCTCCGCTCCTCCTTTGCTTAAGGTTTGAGGCTAGAGATTTTCTGCCTCTTACCTCAAGTCCGCCGTAGGCGGACGCTCCTATAACCTGATGTCGAGGGGTTCAGTTCGTTTATTCCCTTGACCGGGAAAGCACAATGTAAGTTCCCCTCCTAGAGCCGTAAGGAGAGGAAACCTTATGGAAATCATCGTCTGTATCAAGCGAGTTCCTGAGACTGCCGACGCGGAGGTTATCATCGACAGTACGGGAAAGGATATCGAGAAAGGAGGGCTCGTTTTCGATATCAATGAATGGGACAACTATGCCGTGGAGGAGGCGATCCTCCTGAAGGAAAAGTTCGGAGGTTCTGTTACCGTCATTTCGATGGGGCCGGAGGAAGCCAACGAAACCCTGAGGAGGGCACTGGCCATGGGGGCCGATCAAGCAATCCGCCTCACAGACCCGGCTTTTGAGGACTCTGATGGGTACGCAATCGCCAGGATCCTGAGTCAGGCCATAAAACCCCTATCCTACGATCTCATTCTTACCGGAGTTCAGACAGAGGACGACGGCTATGGTCAGGTGGGACCGACCCTGGCGGAAATGTTGGAAATCCCTCACGGCGCCGTAGTTAATCGGATAGACGGTATTGAAGGCGGCAGGGCAAAGGTACATCGGGAACTGGAGGGGGGTCTCGAGGAAGTCCTTGACCTCCAAATCCCCGCGGTTCTCACCATTCAGTCCGGCATCAACGAGCCGAGATACGTCGCCATCATGGGCATCCGGAAGGTGGCCAAGAAGGAGATCAAAGTCCTTGGCATCAACGAACTCGGCATGAAACCCGAGGACGCAGGGCAACCTGGATCCCTGAGCGTTGTTGAAAGGGTGTTTTTCCCCCCCGTGGGAGAGGGCGCCCAGATGCTCGAGGGAACGATGGATGAGATTTCCGATAAGGTCGTCACCATTCTCAAGGAGAAGGGAGGGGGAGCTTAGATGGACGACATCCTTGTTCTTGTTGAGCACCGGCAGGGGGCAGTTCGAGATATCACGTTCGAGATGCTCATGAAGGGCAAAACGCTGTCGGAAAAGATGGGGAAACCGCTCGCAGCCCTTCTCCTTGGGAACGATGTTGCGGAGATGGCCGAGCAGCTGAAAGGTCTCGCCCATCGGGTCGTCCTTATTGAAGATTCGAAACTGGAGAATTTCAACTCCGAGGCCTACCAGCGGGTTCTCGGAAACGTGGTCGAACAGGAGAAGCCCTTTCTTGTGCTCATAGGTCACACGGCCTTTGGAATGGATCTGGCCCCGAGCCTTGCTGCACAGATGAACATCCCTTTGGCCACGGACTGTACCGATGTCATGGTCGAAGATGATCAGGTTAAAGCCATCCGTCAGACATACGGGGGCAAGCTCAATGTCGCGGTTCGTCTCAAGCCGGTCCAACGCTCCATGGTTACCCTCCGCCCCGCGTCGGTATCCGTAACGGATTATTCCTTGGCCGGTGAAATCACCAGGGTTTCCTCTCCCCTTACGGAGGAAATCGCCTCCAAGAAGTTCTTGGAATATGTGGAGGCAGCGGCCGGAGAGGTGGATATCACCCAGGCTAATATCCTCATCTCCGTTGGCCGGGGAATCAAGGATCCGGATAACATCCCCATGGTACAGGAGTTGGCCGACTCCCTTGGGGCCACCCTCTCATGCAGCCGTCCCGTGGTCGACAAGAAGTGGCTTCCCAAGGATCGTCAGGTAGGAACCTCGGGCAAAACGGTGAAACCCAAGGTCTATATTGCCATAGGCATCAGCGGCGCCTTTCAACACGTTGCTGGCATGAAGGGATCCGGGACCATCATAGCCATAAACCGGGATTCCAAGGCACCGATCTTTAACGTCGCCCATTACGGAATCGTGGGGGACCTCTTCAAGATTGTTCCGTCCCTCAAGGGGAAAATCAAGGAGGCGTTGGCATAGCCTGACATGGTCTTCCTCGGCTTCAAGTCGGAGGAGTGGCCCGATGGGCCTTAAGGCGGGAGGCAAAAAATTCCGAGCCTCAAACCGCAGCGCACTCCTTCATTTCGGTATTTACCAAATGCTAGCATTCTTTAACAAAGACTGGTTAGCACTCTGATTGTGGGAGACCGGAATGGATTTCGAACTCACCGGTGAACAGAAAGATATTCAGCGGGCAGCTAAGGAGTTTGCCCAAGGAGAATTTGATAGGGAATTGGCCCTGGAACTGGAAAGGGACCACGCCTTCCCGAAATCGATCTGGAAGAAGGCCTGTGAGCTCGGCTTCATCGGCCTCCATTTTCCCGAGGCTTACGGAGGCCAGGGCCTCGGCATTTTGGAAAACACCCTTGTGGTGGAGGAGTTCTGTCGTCAGGATTCCGGCATCGGAATAGCCCTGAGTCTGGCCGATTTTAGCTCAGAGGTGATCCTCCGCTTCGGAAGCGAAGCGCAGAAGCAGAAGTACCTTATGCCGATAACAAAGGGGAAGGCGATCTCCGCTGGAGCATACACGGAGCCAGATCACGGAAGCGACATCACGCGGCTTTCGACAATCGCCATGAGGAAGGGTGGGGAATTTGTTATCAACGGGACCAAGACCTTTACGACTAACGGAACCCTGGCAGATCACTTTGTGGTCCTCTGCCAGACCAATCCCGAGGCCGACCCCCCTTATCGGGGGATGTGCACGATCCTTGTGGAGAAGGGAATCCCGGGATTTGATGCCACAGAGTTGGGCGATAAAATGGGGATCAAAATGACTTCCACGGCGGAGCTCTCCTTTTCCGACGTTCATGTACCCGTGGAAAACCTCATCGGCCAGGAAAACCGGGGGTTCTATCAGGTTATGGAGTTCTTTGACGAAAGCAGGATTGAAATTGCGGCTCAGGCTCTCGGAATTACCCAGGGCGCCTTTGAGAGGGCACTGGCCTATGCAAAGGAGAGGCGGCAGTTTGGACAACGCATTGCGGACTTTCAGGTAACCCAGCACAAACTCGCTGACATGTACACAAAGCTCGAAACGGCCCGGCTCTTAACGTACAAGGCTGCCTGGAATTTCGACCTCGGCCGTGTTGATCCCCTGTTAACCTCGATGGCGAAGATGCATGCTGGAAGGGTGAGTGTAGAGGTCGCTGACGCGGCCATTCAGATATTCGGCGGCTATGGTTATATCACGGAGTACGAGGTGGAACGGTTCTATCGCGATGCAAAAATCATGGAAATCTATGAGGGGACCCGGGAGATCCAGAAAAACACCATTGCCAGCTCGCTGATTGGAAAATCCAAAGGTTGATTAAATGCTAAATGACAAATGTCAAAGCTCAAAAATCAAATTCGAGACTATTTGTCATTTGGATTTTGACCTTTGGAATTTCATTTATTTGGCATTTGGATTTTAGCATTTGGCATTACGGTTTTTGGCCTTTGAATTTTGGCATTTGGAATTTTCATTTCAACCATCGGTTAGGGCGGAAGTGAAGGAAAAAAGAAAAGGCAATGGTATTCAGACGGCTCTTGTTATCGGCGGCGGTATTGCCGGGATGCAGGCATCTTTAGATATTGCCGATAAAGGGTTTCCGGTCATCCTGGTGGAAAGGGAGCCCACCATCGGCGGACACATGGCCCAGCTTGATAAGACCTTCCCAACCCTGGACTGTTCCTCCTGTATCCTGACGCCCAAGATGGTTGAAGTGGGAAATCATCCGAATATCGAACTGATCACGTATTCCGAGGTGACCGATATAGGGGGGAAGGCTGGTGCCTTCCGTATTACCATCAGAAAGAAGCCCCGGTATGTTAATGTAAAGAAATGTAACGCCTGTGCTCTCTGTGCCGAGGCCTGTGTTCAACGGGGAGGGATTCCCAACGATTTTGACATGGGTATC
>DAOVIU010000255.1 GCA_030673585.1 Pseudomonadota bacterium
GAATGGATTTTCCAGAGGACGAAGCTTCCGAAAAGGGCCTTCTGCAAGGAAAAGCAAGAGAAGAGATTTGCCCATTTACCTGAAGATGCTCTGATTCCCTTAGCCCGAAAACCCGAGGATATTCTCATAGTCGTGGCGGGAGGTGCTGGAAAGCATTCGATGGTCATTCCCACCTTTGGAAATACTCTATCCATTACCAAGTCCATCCAGGGCTAGCAACTTCCCTCCAACGTAATTCACAAACACGATCCATCGCCTCATTTGCCGGTCCAGTGCATTTGAATTAGTTCTTAAGCTCTCACAAGATTAAGCCGGATTGCTTCTTCTGGGCAGACCTGTAAACAGAGGCCGCATCCGTCGCAGAGTTCACGCTCGACTTCGATTGATGTCTTCCGCTTCCTTATCGCATCATAGGCCCCATCCCGGCAGGCAGTAAGACACTGGCCACATCCTGAGAAATTTTCGCAAGATCGCCTATATCGTTTAGCGCTGCTCATTTCTATCAGGCTTGGAGGGTCACGTCAAGAAATGTTATCCATTTTGTGCCTGAGATTGAGGATTGCCACCACAGTGGGATGGGAGGGTGACAGGGCGCTATTTCTGCAAGGAGTTTAGAGAAAAATCTTGACAAACTTCCGCAGGCTAACTTTCATGGTATGATAATGTGGATACGGTTCAATCAAAACACCGGAGGAACTCCTTGAAAGAAATCCGGATTCACGGCAGAGGTGGTCAGGGATCCTTGGTGTTAGCGCAGTTTATCGCCATAGCCGCCCTCGAGGAGGGAAAATTCAGCCAAGCCTTCCCCTTCCTGGGGGCAGGTGGAGAGAGAAGGGGAAAAGCGATTCAGGCTTTTACCCGGATTGACGATCGGTTCATCCGCCTGCGAAGCAGAGTCCACACCCCTGATTACATCATGGTTCAGGATCCCACTATCCTCAATGAAGTCGATGCGCTGGAAGGCCTGAAAGAAGGGGGAATGGTCTTCATTAATACGGAGAGATCCCTTTTACCCCCCAAAAAAACGGATTTGATTCGATGGGTCGAAGTTCCAGCATCCAAGATCGCCATAGAGGTTTTGGGCAAACCTTTGATGAATGCCGCCCTTCTTGGAGCATTCAGTGCAGTTACGAGGGAAATTAACCTTGCATCCGTTGAAAAGGCCATCAAAAAACGGTTTCCCGGCGAGGTGGGACATCAGAACGTCGAGGTTGCGAGGAAAGCCTACGAATACTGTCTGAAGGAGGGGAAGTGAGAGCGACTATTGGCGCCATTGTGGAAGGAGGGACTTCTGTCAATTACAAGACCGGAAGCTGGCGGGAACTTCGTCCTGTTTTTGTCGCCGGGATTGCTCCTTGCAGGGAGGCCTGTCCTGCTGGAATCGATATTGCCCGTTTTCTCCGCGAGACGCGGTACCGACAGTTTGATCGGGCCTGGCACATCATTATGGAGGAAAACCCCTTTCCCAGCATCTGTGGTCGAGTCTGTGGACATCCCTGCGAAGAGGCGTGCAATCGCAAGGAATTTGATGAACCCCTTGCCATTAATGCGCTGGAGAGATTCGTGGGCGACTTTGGGCTCGAGAACACGATGATCGTCTCGAGCCCAAAGGCCAAAAGGAAGGGAGCGATTGCCGTTGTGGGTTCCGGACCGGCTGGACTCTCATGTGCATACCACCTGAGGAGGCTGGGGTACGCCGTTAAAGTTTTCGAAAAGAATCCCCTGGCCGGCGGGATGTTGAGGTGGGGAATCCCCGACTATCGACTCCCGCGGACGATTCTGGACGGCGAAATCGAGAGACTCCACCACATGGGAATCGAGATCGAGACCCGCGTTTCCCCCGATAAGGATTTCCTCGCCGATGGCCTCAAGGAATTCAAAGCCATATTTCTGGCCTTGGGGGCCCAAAAGAACCTAAGCCTTAATATTCCCGGGGAAAATTGCTCAGGAGTGGTGACAGGTCTCCATTTTCTCCGAGGGGTCCAAGAGGGAAATCCCTATCATTTGGGAAAACGGGTTACGGTTGTCGGGGGAGGAAATACCGCCATTGACGTTGCCCGAACGGCTCTCAGGTTGGAATCAAAGTCTACACTGGTCTATCGCAGAACCCGTAGGGAAATGCCCGCCCTGCCGGATGAGGTTGAGGAGACGCTGAAGGAGGGAGTCGAATTCGAGTTCCCGGCTTCCCCCGTTGCGATCACGACGTTGAGGGGGAAAGGGCTTCGACTGGAATGCGTAAGGAACCGTATGGGAAAGCCCGGCCCGGACGGAAGGAGAAGGCCGGTTCCCATAGCAGGATCTAACTTCTTCATTGAATCAGACACCGTCGTTGTTGCCATTGGGGAAGCTAGTGATTTAGAAGGCCTTCCTCAGATTTCTAAATGGACGGAGGCGGGGATCGATGTGGATGAATGGGGAGCTACTGGCATTACCGGCATTTTCGCCGGGGGTGATTTCACGCCGGGACCTCGGACGGTATCCCACGCCATCGGTTCGGGTAAAAAGGCGGCTTTGGCCATAGACGTCTATGTCACCAAACGGAATGAAGACCGGGTTGAATCGGTTCTTTTGGGGAGCCGGGGAAGCATATCGATAGACCAATGGATCAATCCCCCTCCAGTCGCCCATCGAAGCAACCGTGTTGTAACATATGAGGATTTGAATCGTTCTTATTTTGAGCCCAGGCCGCGGGAGAGGATGCGTCAAATTTCCAATGTGTCCAAGAGGATTGGGTCATTCAATGAGGTAAACCTGGGGTTTTCCGAAAAAATGGCCCTGCAGGAGGCAGAGCGCTGTTTTGGGTGTGGCACGTGTAGCCTCTGTGAGAACTGCTACACTTTCTGCCCGGATAGCAGCCTTTGGAGAAAGGATCAGCACGAAACCTTCGAAATCGATTATGAGTTTTGCAAAGGGTGTGGCATTTGCGCCCACGAATGCCCTTCCCGCTTTATTGAGATGGTTCGAGAGGAAAAATAGTCATGAAAAAGATGGAAATCTTTGAGGGATCGATGGCCGTTGCCCTAGCTGTCAAGGCCTGCAAGCCAGGGGTGATCTCGGCGTACCCCATCAGTCCCCAGACCCACATTGTAGAAGCCCTGGCAAAGATGGTCGCAGACGGCGAATTGAATGCCCAGTACGTGCTCTCCGACTCCGAATTCTCAGCAGCCTCGATCGTTTACGGAGCCAGTGCAGCGGGAGTTCGCAGTTATACGGCATCATCTTCCCAGGGTCTGCTCCTCATGACTGAAGTCATCTATAATGCGGCGGGGACGCGTCTTCCCCTGGTTCTAACCGGGGTTAATCGAGCTATCTCAGCCCCAATTAGCATTCAGGTGGACCATCAGGATACCCTTTCTCTGAGGGACTCGGGCTTGATCCAGTTTTACGCCGAAAGCGTCCAAGAGGCGTATGACATGCACATCCAGGCCTTTCGCATTGCCGAAGACCCCGACATTCTCCTTCCCGTTATGATTTGTATGGATGGATGGGTTCTCACCCATTCCTACGAGCCGGTGGAATTGATTGACCAGAAGGCCATCGATACCTTCCTCCCACCGTATCGTCCGCTTCACTACCTAAACCCGGAACATCCCCTCACCTTTGGATCCTATGCCGAGGACGACGTTCTCATGGAATGGAAATACATGATTCAAGGGGCCATGGAAAAGACCAAAGGCAAAATCGGTAACATCTCCTCCGATTTCCTGCGAATCACCGGACATCCAA
>DAOVIU010000075.1 GCA_030673585.1 Pseudomonadota bacterium
AGAGCTCGCAGATGGCCTGGGGGTAGAGGCTGAACCACCTCGGATTTTTCAAAATGGAGAAGGCGTGGCGGAAGGTCTCCAGCTCCTTTAGGAGAAAGCTGTCCCGTAGGAGATCCTCGTAATGAGCCAAGGTGCGGCTGGAAAAATCCCCTTTCTTCCTCGCTTCTTTTATGGCCTCGGCAGCCATCACACCGGAGGCAATGGCGTATTCCATCCCCCTCACCGTGATGAGCATGTTGAGCCCGAACCCGGCGGCATCACCTACAACGAGGATGCCATCGGCATAGAGTTTGGGCATGACAGTGATCCCGCCCTCGGGGATAATGTGGGCGGAGTATTCCGAGAGGGTACCCCCCTCGATGAGCTTTTTGACCTCGGGGGATTCCTTGAACTCATCCAGGAGTCGGTAAACCTCTTCCCTGGGCTCCCTTTTGTTGATGGCTTCTATGCCGATTACCATTCCCAGGGAGATGCTCTCCAGGTTGGTGTAGAGAAATGCTCCACCCATCATTCCCCTGGTCAAGGACCCAACGAAGAGGTGGGCCATTCCCTCATCGCCCCTGAGCCCGAAGCGATCCTCTATCTTTTCCCTGGGGAGTTGAATGACCTCCTTAAGGCCGACGGCGAAGTGTACTGGTTCGAAGGGCTTTCGGAGCCCGGCCCTTTCCGCCAGAAAGGAAAGGACGCCATCGGCGGCCACCACAACCTCAGCACCTATCTCCTCCTCCCCCGCAACCACTCCAGCGACCCTTCCATTTTCGATTATTAGGTCATCCACCCTCTTTTCGGGGATTACATAGGCCCCCTTTCCCTTAACCTTGTCGGCGAACCAGCGATCGAATCTGGACCTGAGAATGGTATAACTGGGGTAGGGAGGTTCGTTCATCCTTTGACTGGAGAGCTGAAAGGTGGTGGAGGATTCTTCGGCCATGAGCGTCAGGGCCTCTTTCGTGACATGCCGCTCAAAAGGGGCTTCCTCCCAGAGATCCGGTATAAGACTCCGGATGGGCCCCAGGTAAATGCGACCCCCCGTCACGTTCTTGCTCCCGGAGAAATCCCCCCGTTCCAGGACCAGGACCGTCAATTCCTCCCCGGCAAGGGTATATGCGCAGGAAAGGCCCGCGAGGCCTCCTCCCACGATTACCACGTCGATCTTTTCCATGATCTCCTCTCAGAGTCAGCCTCTAGACGTAGGGCCTCGGAATTGCAACTGAGTCCGATCCTTTCGCCTACTCCGATAGGGCCTTCTTGAACTCCTCGGTGAGGGCGGGAACGACTTCAAAGAGGTCGCCAACGATTCCGTAATCCGCATAGCTGAAGATGAGGGAATTTGGGTTCTTATCCACGGCTACGATGACCTTAGACGTATCAATCCCCATGGTATGATGGATAGCGCCGGAGATACCAAAGGCAATGTACAGTTTGGGGGAGATGATCTTTCCGCTCTTTCCGATCTGGTCGTCGTGGTCCCTCCACTGGTTATCGACGACCGCCCGGGTCGTTCCCACGGTTCCGTTGATCACCTCGGCAAGCTCCTCGATGAGGCTGAAGTTTTCCGGCCCCTTAATCCCTCGGCCCGCGGCAACTACGATATCGGCCTCGGTCAAATCGACCTTCCCGGTAGCCCTCTTCTCCACCTTTTCAACCTTGGTTCTGACGGCCGAGGGGTCTATGCTTGGCTTGACAGGGGTGATTTCCCCCTTGGCTTCTCCTTCGAGGGGTTTCAGGGGAAACACGTTGGGTCGAACGGTGGCCATCTGTGGCCTTGCTTCCGTAAACACCACATCTGCCAAGACCTTTCCCCCATACATGGGCCTTTTCACCACGAGGGCTTTATCGTCCGCGATGGCGATTTCGGTGCAGTCCGCCGCATATCCCGTGGCGAGACGGCTGGCCAACCAGGGAAAGAGATCCCTTCCCATGAAGGTGGAACCCGCTAATAGGATGGAGGGGTCGTTTTCCCGGACCATGCTGGCCACGCATTCCCCGTAGGAGTCCGCGCCATAGTACTGGAAAAGGGGATCATCGATGAGGTAGACCCTATCGGCATACGTGGCCACTGTTTCACCCATCGGGCCGACCTGATATCCGAACAGGATCGCCGCCATCTCCTCGCCCAGTGCCGAAGCCAGCTCCTTTCCCCTTGACAGCAACTCCAGGGAAACCTTCCTTATAGCGCCATTTCGCTGTTCCACGAAGATCCATAGACCAGCCATATCCTACTCCTTTACCTATATCACCTTCTCCTTTTCCCTCAATATCTTCACCAGGACCTCGAGGTTTCTCGGGAACTCCTCCTCGATCATCTTCACCGGCGGCCTCTTTTGGGGCGGGTAGTATTTCGCGATTTTTGTCTTGGGCCTCACGTCCTCCGCGGAGAGGCCCAGGGCCTTGAGATCGATTTTCTCGATCTGGGCCTTCATGGCCTTCATCACCCCAGCAACCTGGGGGATCCGGGGTTCGTTGAGTCCCTTCTGTGCGGTGAACAGAGCGGGAAGGGGACAGGTAACGATTTCCCTTCCCCCCTCTATCTCGCGGGCCGCCCTTGCCTCCTTCTTGTCAGCGGCAATCTCAAGCTCGAGGATGGAGGTGAGATAGGGGATACCGAGAAGTTGCGCCAGGGCCGGGCCCACGGCCCCAGAATCATCGTCGATGGCCTGCTTACCGCAGAGGATTAGGTCATAATCTTTATCCTCGATGAATTTAGCCAGGGTTTTAGCCGTGGCATACCCGTCGGCCCCTTCTAAGGCGGGATCCTCGATCTGAAAGGCCTCATCGGCGCCCATGGCAATTCCCCGCCGCAGGGCATCCGTCGCCTTTTTGGAACCCAGTGTTACGACCGTAACCGTTCCCGCGCCCGACTTCTCCTTAATCCTCAAGGCCTCCTCCACGGCGAATTCGTCGAAGAAGTTGAGGGCGTACTTATTCTCGATATCCAACTCGGTATCCGATTGAGCCCTAATGATGGCCTCCGTGTCCGGCACCTGTTTTACCAGAACCAGGATATTCATTGAATCAATCCTCCTTGAGATACATCCTTCCCAGATAGTCCTGGAGTACCTCGTGACATCCACCTCCGTAGAGGAGGAACCGAGCATCCCTGAAGTACCGTTGAGACGGGTACTCCATGGCAAAGGCGTTTCCCCCATAGATGCGGGTGGCTTCGTCCACCGCCGACATGCACATCTCCGTGGCGAACATCTTTGCAAGCATGCATTCGTTGAGGCAGGGAAGGTCTTGCTGGATCATCCAGGCACAACGATAGCAATACCAGCGGGCAGCCTCATACCAGGCCCAGAAGTTGGCGAATTTGGATCGTATGAGCTGATACTTGGAGATGGGGTTACCAAAGGCAATTCTTCGGTTCGCATACCCCTTGGCGTCTTCCACGGCCATTTTGGCGATGGCACAGGCGGCAAGGCCCGTCATGACACGAACCTCGTTGAGGATTTCACCGGCGTATCGGACGCCCTTGCCCAACTCCTCCCCCAGGAAATAATCCTTGGGGACACGCACGTTATCAAAGATCAGCTCGCCGGTTGTGGAACTCCTGGAACCGAGCTTTTTAAGCTTCTGTCCCCGGGAAAACCCGGGCATATCCTCTTCGACCAGGAAGAAGTTGAGAGCCTTAATCCCCTGGCTGGGATCCGTCGTGGCAAGGACCGTGCAGAAGTTGCACGTTGGGGCATTGGTTATCCACATCTTGGTGCCATTGATCACCCATTCGTCCCCATCCAAGACCGCCGTTGTCCTCGTGCCGGCGAGGTCCGACCCCGACTGGTCCTCGGTGAAGCAAATGGTCCCGATCTTTTCCCCTTTGATGGCTGGGACCAGGATCTTCTGCTTGATCTCCTCCGTCCCGAACCGTCCGATGAAGTAGGTGCCCATCAGGATCTGCATGGTGACGGTCATGGCAAAGCCAACATCTCCCCGAAAGAGTTCCTCGTAGAAGATCATCTGGGAGATGACGTCCAGGTCCATTCCGCCGTACTTCTCGGGATGGCGGATCCCCAAATATCCCAGCTTGGCGAACTCGTGCCAGAGCTCGAAGGAGAATTCCTCGCTCTCATCCAATTCCTGGACTTTGGGCATGATCATACGATCGATGGTATCCTTTACAGTTTGTCTGAAGAAATCCTGTTCTTCGGTGAAAGCAAAATCCATCGGCACCCTCCCTGCGATATCAATCCTCTTGATGAGGGGGTAGCGTCACTCCTTACCCGTTTTCCGCGTTTTTGTTTTTTCCCAGATATTCTTAAGCTTCTCAGCAGAAGGGGTTTAAATAATCTTCCTTTCCCTGAACGCCTTTAGCTGGTCTTGGCTATATCCTAACATCGACCTGTAGATCTCCTCATTGTGTTCGCCGAATCGGGGAGGAAAGCTCAGATTGAAGTTGATGGATTTGAGATAGGCAGTGGTGAAAGGAGGCGGGGATAGGGTTAGTTCCAATCCCTTTTTGGGATCCTTGGCATGGAGTAGGATATCCCTGATGAATGGGTCTTGGGTGACCTCCTCGACGCTGTTCACCTTGGAAATGGGGACGGTTGCCTTGAGGAAAATATCGATCCATTCCCGCGTGGTTTTCGTCTTGGTAACTTCATTTATTTCCCTGTTAAGGGAATCTACATCGTCGATACGGCCAGCATTCGTTTCATAGTCCTTCGTAGCCAAATGGTTGAATTCGGGCATGCTGGCGATAGTGCCCCACTGCCTGTCGTTTCCAACCGCCAAATACACATAGCCATCCTTGGTGGAGTAAACGGAGACGGGGGCAAAAAACTCGTGGGTGTTCCCCCTTCGGGTGATCTTTTTTCCGAAGGACGTAGTCAAGGTGATCGGGACTGTCAACCAGGAGACAGTGCTCTGAAACATGGATATGTCGATACGGCTACCACTACCGGTCATAGCTCTTTTATACAGGGCCTTCATCAGCTCCCCATATCCGTGTTCGCTGGCCCCCATATCGGCTAAGGGTATCCCCACTACCTGGGGGTCAGCATCCCTCTCCCCCGTCAATTCCATGAGGCCGCCCCTGGCCTGGAGAACGGGATCGTAGGCGGCCTCATTGCTCGTGGGGCCAAACCCCGTGATGCCGAGCCAGATAATATCGTCTTTCATCTTCCTGAGCATTTCGTACTCGATTCCCAATTTAGCGTAATTTCGGGGGAGGTGATTGGTGCAGAAGATATCCACCTTTAGCTTGGAGATCAAACCCTTCAGGATTTCTTGTCCCTGTTGATCGGCAAGATCCAGGGTGATGGCCTTCTTCCCGGAGTTAATGGCCAAGAAGTAGGAATTCATCCTCTCCTCGCCCAAGACATTATCCCCTATGTGGCGGTTGGGATCTCCATAGACCGGATGTTCAAGTCGGACGACCTGAGCCCCATCTTGGGCCAGTCTCCAAGTCAAGTAGGGCAACGTAGTGGCCTGTTCCAAGCTCAGTACAGTTATATCAGAAAGGATTCCCGCTCGCATTTCATCCCCCCGTAGCGGGTTTATGAGCACTTCCAGTTTTGCATACAGTATCCAAAAGAGAATAAATTCACAATACAATCAATGCCAGGTGGTGTCAAGGAAATTTTGGAAAACGGAAAACCGTGAAATGGGCTTCTAAGCTCGAGTCAGGAGGTTCAACGAGGTGCTAGGTGACCTTGAAATAGATGACCTGGTGGCACTGGGCCAAGATCTCCTCACGTTGGTTCCGCACCACTGCCTCAACGAGGCCAATCCTTCGCGCCCGATGAACGACTCGAGCCGTGGCTTCCAGACGGTCCCCTGGCCTGCCCGCCGATAAGAAGTGAATGTTGTTTTGGATCGCTACCGCGGGTTTCCCGAAGCTATTTCCCGCCGCCTCGCACGCATGATCAGCCACGGAAAAGATGGCTCCTCCATGGGCCATCTGAAAGAGGTTGACATGATCATCGGTGATGTGCATGAGGGCCTTAGCGTAGCCAGGTGAAAGCTCTACGACTCGCATGCCCACGGTTCTTGCAAAGGCATCATCGATATTGACCTTTTCCACCATCGCCTCAAGATCCCCGTCACCGGGTTCGGACATATGTTCCATAAGACCTCCCATTGATCCCAAGATGACCTCCGATATCATAGAGGAAAGGATGAAAATGTCAATAACTTGTGGAAATGCTTGAAAAGATGGTCGTTCGGGCCTCAAAATTTTTTTGATCATGCTAAAGTTCGCTCCACTGCAAAGAGCGTCTGGGGCGCTACTGTGTTTCCAACCGCATGACCGCAGTACTGCAGCACAGTGGACCGAAACCGCACCGATTAAGCCCGAGCGGGGGAGTTTCTTAAGGTACCGAGGGAGAAGCATGGAGCAGCGGTGTTTACCTTTGATTTTTCGGTTTAAGCTTGTATAATGCGATAGGGAATGGA
>DAOVIU010000327.1 GCA_030673585.1 Pseudomonadota bacterium
CCAGAGCCTTCTCCAGTCGATAGGCCCGATGCAATCGAGTTGGTCTCCAGGTGTGGTAGACAGCCTGTAGCTCCTCGGGGATTTCGATCCACCGCTCGGTGCTCACCTCCTGCATGATAAGTTCCATGGGAAATAGGGGAGCCAGGTCGTCGGGGGTTAACGGCTTTTTTGTTCCTGGGTGCAGAGCTGGTGGCAGCGGTTCTGGCAAATCGGCCTGGATGTTATACCAGCGGGTTGGCATGTCCTTTTGGTCAAGGTCGTAAATTGTTTTTTCCATTTTTCTCCCTCCTTTTCGTTTATTATCTAATTCTCTTTCACTACGTTAGAGCCTACTCAACTGGCTTGTAACATATTATTTTTACGTGGTCAACATATCGACAAAATCTTCCGCTGTTCCATATTCCACATGTTCCATAAAGAGGAAGCGATAAGGGGAACAAAAAAGCAGAACGGATTTGCCCGTTCTGCCTCGATTCAATCTGCCTTCCCTTCATATTCGAAAGCCCTCAAGATGGCGGCCATATCGAAAGGGACGGGTGAGGTATCGATTACCTCCTTGAGACATACATGATTTGTCCCGTCCCGATCCCTCCGTCCGGTAATTCATTGGCGATGGCCACCTGAGGGCAGACGAAGGCACAGATTCCACACTCCTCGCAAAGCATCCTCAGAATCGCAGCTTTGCCGTTTACGAGCCCGATGATGCCGACTGGGCAGCCCTTCACACAGACGCCACATCCAGTACATTTAAATACGTTGACTTCTGGAACCATAGTTCTTCTCCTCGGATCGTTCTTCCAGATTAGTGTTTTTCCCTGTGAAAGGTTTGATACGGCAGGAAATCGATTTCCATCCCCGTTGTGTAGCCATCGTGGACGGCAGCATACCCCCTTCTCACCTGAATACAGTCACCAATCATGTAGACGTCTCGGGTCTGATACTGAGCGTATTCGATTTCCCTATTAGGTACCAACAGTGCCAGGACCAGCGTATCCGCTTTCATGGTCTCCTCTTTCTTGTCCGGCGTGATGATGGTGAGGCCAGCGTCGGTAATTTCCTTGACGGTTGTCTGGGTGACCTGAACCACGCCTCCCTCCTTCAGCTTTTTCATGTACCGCCAGATATAGGAGGGATTCACATCGCCGCCGAACTTCTTCTGTGGCCCGACGATGGAAACCTTGGCCCCTTTATCCTTATCGATGATGTAGAGGGCGGTGGAGATGGCTATCCCCAGTCCCCCGACGATTACAACCTCCTTGCCCCACTTAGCGGTTCCTTCCAGGACATCGAGGGCACCCACGACATGCTTCTTATCGCTTCCCGGAATGGACTCCCTATCGATAACGGCTCCGGTGGCGATGATGATCTTATCGGCTTTCTGCTTCTTGAGCTCTTCGCCGGATACGGCCGTATTGAGAGCGATCTTGGTCCCGTGCTTTTCGCACTGGGTCTTGAGGTAATTGACCAGCCTCATCAACTCAGTGTCCCCCCATGGACCGTTTGCGGCGACTGCCATCTGTCCGCCAACATAAGCCTTCTTTTCATAAATGGTTACATCGTGACCCTTTTCAGCGGCGATGGCACCAGCTTGCATCCCTGCTATCCCGGCCCCAACAACGATCACCTTTTTTGGATCAGAAGTCTTGGGAAAACCGTAAAAACCCCATGTGGGATCGGCCTCGTGGCCAAGGGACGGTCTCACGGTACAGCAGAGCTCAGTATCCCTGAAAAGCCTGGCCAGACAGACATTGCATGCAATGCACGGGATGATGTCCTCCTCCCTCCCCTCCAGGATCTTCTTGGGAAGGAAGGGATCGGCGATCATGGGGCGGCACATCTCCCAGAAATCGAGTTCACCCCTTGCAATGGCTTCCTCGGGATATTGAGGCAAGAACAACCGGTAAGCCATGCTGACGGGAACCTTGTGCCCTTCCTTGGCCTTTTTGGCGATATACAACCAATTCCCCATGGGAATGTCACGGGTGATGACCGGGTCCGGGGATTCCTGCCATCCCGCGGTTACGCTGATATAGTCACAGCCAGCCTCAGCGGCCAGCCTGATTGATTTCATGCTCTCCTCAGGGGTATTTCCGTCCCTATCGTACAGAATCTCGTCGCCGCAAAGCCTGATTCCGATTGCAGCGCTGTCGCCAATCTCCTTTCTGATCCCCTTGATGATGTCCACCATGAGCTTGCATCGCCCCTTGATATCGCCGCCGTACTCGTCGGTCCGTGTGTTGGTGTAGCTGGAGACGAAGTTGGAAATGAGGTACCCCACGATCCCCGAAATCTCGACGATCTCGTACCCCGCTTCTACCGTCCTCCGCGCACCGTCGATGTGTTCCCGGATGCAGATCTCGATATCCTCCTTGGTCATCTCCCGGGGAGGCCTGAAGATGGGGAGCTTTTGAGGGACTTCCGAGGGACCATCGGTATAGGGGAGCTCGATTCCCCCGACTCGGCCGCAGTGCATCAACTGAAGGACGGCCAGGGCATCATACTTATGGATGACATCGGCGATCTTCTTCAGGCCGGGGATGAATTTATCATCCCATATGGCCATCATCCCGACATACCCCCTTCCCGAACCAACCTTATCGGTAAAAGCCCCTTGGGTGGTTACGATGCCCGCTCCTCCCCTTGCCTGGGCCTCCATGTAAGCCACCTCTTTGTCCGCCACGTAGCCATCCCGGTAGTTGAAATTGGTCTCGGTGGAGGCGTATTTGATTCGGTTTTTCGCCTCGAATTTACCGATCTTGCCCGGACTAAATATGTGGGGGTATTTCTCTTCTCCCGGTCTCATTCTCCTCCTCCTTCCCCA
>DAOVIU010000041.1 GCA_030673585.1 Pseudomonadota bacterium
GAAGAGCCGCCGGTTCTCCTCGGCGTTCCGTTCGTTGGCCTCAAGTACCTTTTTGGCTACGGGAATCTTCATATATTCTTGGTCTCCTTTTTCACGAGTACGCGTTCAGTCACCTTCGATGGCGACGATATCCAACTCCTTGCCCGAGACGATCTCCATCCGAGCCCCTCCACAGAGGGGACAATCATCCATCCATGTCTCCAAGGTGACCTCCTGACCGCACTCCATACATCGACCCCGTAGTGGGACTTCCTTCACCTCCAGACGTGCTCCTTCCAGCGGCGATCCAGAGGTCAGCACGTTGAAGCTAAAGCTCAAAGACTCTACCACTACGGCTCTCAAGGCGCCTATCCTCAGGCTGACGCTTTCGATCCTCGAGAGGTTGTGAATTTTCATCTGATCGTTGAGGATATCGACGATGCTTTGAGCGATGGAGAGTTCGTGCATTATCCCTTCCTGGATACATGAGATCGCGGGTTTGAGCGGTGGGACCCTTGGATTGCTTGAACACCCCTATGTTGAAGGTACCTCGGCTGACCATTTTCCTGCAGGGTTACCGAGAGAGAGGGTTACCTCTTCACGTATGAGTTGGATCAGCCTTGGAATCTTCGCCTCGATCTCCGGAGAGAGATCCATCCCCATCTCCAGGGACTTGGGTTCCACGCCGATGATGGTGGCCCGAGGGGTGGAACCAATGAGCCCTGAAAGGTTGATCACCTCCAGGATGGAGATTTGATGAACCGAGGTTTTGAACATGTCTGGGAAAGGAGGACAGTCCTCGACCTCAAATCGGTAAATGGACCCGGGAGGTCCTCCCGCCTTGACGGCGTCAACCAGAATGACCCGGTCGGCTTTCAAGAGAATGTTCATAAGGCCAAAACCGTCCGTTCCGCCTTCCACAACTCGGACTTGAGGGGGCAAGTCCATTTCCATCATTCTCCGGGCCACGTGGACGCCTACTCCCTCGTCGCTGAGGAGGAGGTTACCCACCCCCAGGACAAGAACTCTTTGATTCCGTCGTTTTGTGGACTTTTCGCCTTCCCTCGATGACATCACTCGACCATGAACTTGCGTATTTCGTTGGTCTTCGGATCGATTAGATGGATGGCACAGGCCAGGCAAGGATCAAAGGAACGGATCACCCGAACCACATTGATGGGGTTTTCGGGATCCGGCACCGGAACGCCGATGAGAGATTCCTCGTACTGTCCTCGGACGCCCCGCTCATCCCTCGGTGAGGCGTTCCACGTCGAGGGGACCACTGCCTGGTAGTTGGCGATTTTGTGATCTTCAATCCGGATCCAGTGACCCAGGGCCCCCCTCGGTGGCTCGAAGAATCCGGCTCCCTCTCCTTCCACCGGCGGATCCCAATGAGCCGTGTCGTGGATTTTGAATCCCGGCTTGGTCATGGCCGCTGTGAGCTCATCGCACCAGTGATACATGGCGTCAACGACCTTCTTTGTCTCGATTGCCCTGGCCGCGTGCCGGGCTACGGCCCCGGGTTTTACCCCCTGATCCTTCACCAGCCCCATAATTGTCGGATCCCGGTCCACGAGAGCCCTGGCCAGGGGACCGACTTCCATAGGTGTGTTTCCGTATCTGGGGGCCTTCACAAAGGAGTAAGCATCCCGTCGCTCGAGGTCAAAGACCTGGGACCCCTTATAGGGGTGCTTGGGGCTATCATCTTTGTACCAGCTATATCGGACGGATTCGGTTATCTTCTCGTGTTTGAAGGGCCGAACCTCGACTCCCTTAGTTCCGTTGAGGCCCATGATGACCCCTGGTTTGAAAACCAGCTTTTTGCCAGCTTCATCCAACTCAAAGCTCCCGCAAGAGAGGTAGTTGTGATGACCGCCACCGATACCTGCTTTGGCCAGGGGAAGCAACGGCCCAGTTCCAAAGGCCACGACGTCGGGAATGTATACCTCGTTGACGAAGGCGGCTAACTCATCGAGCATGGACCGGAACCGGGCTACCTGATTGATATCGGGGTACTGGGTAAATCCGCCGACCACGATGCTCTGGTAATGGGGAGCCCTGCCCCCGAAGATCACCCCCATGTTCTTGGCCTTGATCTGCATCTTCAGCGCGTCCAGGTAGTGTTTCACCGCTGCTATGACCACATCCGGATCCTTGACGCTGAACTCATCGGGCTTGTAGCGCGGAGTGAGGGGAAAAGTATCTCCCCGTTGAACCAAGCCGACCACCTTCTCCTTGATTTTTTTCAACTCAGCGTCCTTGCCCGTATAGTTGGCAATAGCCATGACATCAATGTAATCCAAGGCGCTCAGATGGTAAAAGTGAACCAGGTGGTCGTAGATATATTCGGCGCCCATGACCAGGTTTCTGAGGAGCGTTCCCCCCCATGGAACCTGAGCGCCGAACGCTGCGTCGAGGGCACGGGCCGAGGCCATTTGGTGAACGCTGAAGCAGACGCCGCAGAAACGGCTCGTGACGTAGCTGGCATCCCGTGGATCCTTCCCCACGAGAAGGGCCTCGAATCCGCGGGCCATGGTGCCGCTGCTCCAGGCGTTCTTAACTTTCCCGTTCTCCACTTCCACCTCGATCTTGAGGTGTCCCTCTATCCTCGTCATCGGATCAATGGTGATTCGTCTTCCCATGGATCAGTCCTCCTCTTTCACCCGTTCTCCTTCCTGGGAATGAGCCCAGCGGCCTTCTTGGCCAAAATTCGGTCCGTCACAGGTCCCATGGCGTAGAGCGGGGTCTGTCGATCATTGAACCCGGGCTCGGAGCATCCCTGGCAGGGAGCACCGGCGTCGATGCAGAAATTGATACCATTGTTCCACCGCCGGATCGGACAGTCGGAGTATGCCTCCGGCCCCTTGCATCCCTTCTCCAGGAGACACCAGTTCCTCTGCTTGGGGTCATTCCAGTCCGTGAGGTACTCCCCCGCATCAAAATGCTGATGGCGCCGACAGTTCTCGTGAACTGACATGCCGTAATACATCAGTGGGCGGCCATGTTTGTCCCGGGGTGGTACCTTACGGGTAACCAAGTAATACACGATGGTTCCCACCAAATGGTCCATGTGAACCGGACACGTGGAGAGGTTGATGATGGTTTTCCCCGGGACCACCTTGCTGAGAGGTATTCCCTTGGAGGGAGTGGCCCGCGGGATGCCACCAAAGGCCGTACACGCCCCCACACCGATGATGGCTGCAGCCCTTTCCGCGGTCTCCTTTACGATCTGCCTGAACGGATGTCCACCGACCATGCAGAAGCGGTCATCGGCGCTTGGTATTGATCCCTCTACCACGAGGACGTAGCCCCCCTCTTTGATCGTGTCTTCGCGAGCCTTTTCGGCGATATGGCCAGAGGCCGCCATGATCGTCTCGTGGTACCTGACGGATAGCTTATCCAGGATCAAACTCGCCGGCCCCGGATTCTCCACGCTGATCAGCGAAATGGTGCACCCGGCGCAGTCCTGCCCCTCCAACCAGATGAGGGGCGGCTTCTTGGCAGCAGACTCCAAGGCCTCGGCAATCATCTCAGCCGTGAAGAGGTCCGAGAGCCCGAACGCCGCAGCAGTCCCAGCGCAAAACTTCAAGAACTCGCGCCTGGATAAACCCTTGAATGCTTCCGTCATGACCTACCTCCTTTCCCTATGATTGTGAAATTATTTGATAGAAATAGGCCATTCTCTGATAAATTACTGAGCAAGGGACGCACCCTTTGGTATGGTGTGCGTTATATGCGGAAGAAACTGCCTCTCGCGTTGCATAGGGGCGGAGTGGAGCGTGACTCTTGGGATATGAGCTCATCCAAAACCCTGAGCTTGGGTCGACACTTTCTGAGAAGAAATAACTTTTGATCTATTGAGCTAGATCAGTCAGCTCTTTCTGTTGCAAGTAATCAATATCCCGGGACCGAGTCTGATCTACAATAGCATCACCTACGAAAGAATAGGTTCACTTGTTAACCAAAAATCAAAAGAGGGCGGCCACGAATTCCTCGGCATCGAATTCCCGAAGATCGTCCATTTTTTCCCCAACACCGATGTACCGAATGGGGATGTGGAACGATTCGGTGATCCCAACGATGATCCCGCCTTTGGCCGTTCCATCCAACTTGGTCAGGGCAATTCCCGTGATTCCCAAAGCCTCGTTGAAGAGCCTCGTTTGGGAAATGGCGTTCTGCCCCGTAGTCGCGTCGAGGATCAGGAGGATCTCATGGGGGGCCCCGGGACACTCGCGGCCAACAATCCTCTTCAACTTCCGTAACTCCTCCATGAGGTTTTCCTTGGTGTGGAGTCGCCCCGCTGTGTCGACAAATACGATGTCGAAGGATCTTGCCTTGGCAGCGTGGACGGCATCATAGGCGACCGCCGAGGGATCGGAGCCCCTGGATTGTTTCACTATATTTGCCCCTATCCTCGCTGCCCAGACTTCTAGCTGTTCGGTGGCCGCGGCCCGAAAGGTATCCGAGGCGGCGAGGAGGGTCTTCTTTCCACCGGACTGGTATTTGCCCGCCAGCTTGCCGATGGTGGTGGTTTTTCCCACTCCATTGACCCCCACTACCATAATCACGAAGGGCTTGGCCCCCGAAGAGTCGATGTCCACGGGGTTTTCCGCGGTCTTCAGTATGGCCAGAATTGAGTCCTTGATATAATCCTTGACCCTCTGAGGATCATTGAGCTCGTTTCTCCCAGCCCTTTGTTGGAGCTCGTTGATCAGCCGAAAGGTTGTGTCCGTACCCAAATCGGCGGTGATGAGGATTTCCTCCAGCTCCTCGAGGAGCGTCTCGTCGATACCCTTCTTGCCGGAAACGAGTCGGTCGATCTGAGAGACAAAGCCGGCATGGGTTTTTGAGAGCCCTTTCCTCAGCCTTTCGAAAAACCCTTCCTCTCCCATAGGAAACCCCCATAGGAAACCCCAAAGGTCACGGCGATACTATCACCTGATCGGATTGGAGTCAAGGGATGGGCATTGCCTAAGGTTTCTTTCATCATTTCTTGGAGAACTCCTTTGTCCCTTCGCTTCAATGCTTCCGAAGTGACCCCTTCGGGGTTCGCAGGCGGGGAATACTTACCCCTTCCAGCCTCTGAAGGGCTGGCCTTCCCCTTCCTGCTCACCCTGGATGGGTCCCCACTTCTCCAGCGGATTACGCTTAGAACCAGAGGAGTTCTCCACCAAGTCAGGAAGATCCAGGAGACATTCCTCACTTCGTGGAGGCTCTAACGCTCTCCACGATGCCTTTTCCTAGAGCTTTTGTCCTATTAATCCTTTCATTTCTTTTCGAGGAGACGATGAATTTCCAGGGAGATGGAGGCGGGGGTGTCGAGGGAGGGATTCACATCGATCCCTTTTTCCCTCAGGTGGGTCAACATGCGGGTCAATGGGGGGAGAAGGTTCGTTACCCCTGGGCTTATCTTCCCCGATGCCAATAAGTCCTCGAGCTTCCCCTCGGCGATGATCTTTCCACATTGGAGAAAGATAATGCGGTCAAACAGGCGTAGCAGGCCCTCGCATTGCTCGGAGAGGATGACAAGGGTCTTCCCACGCTGTCGAAGCATTTCGATTCGGCGCAAGACCCTACCTCGGTTTTCCGCGTCCCATCCAGCCCAGGGCTGGTCGAAGATCAAGATCTCCGGTTTCCCTATCAATACGCTGGCAATTGCCACCATAGTCCTCTCCCCTTCGCTCAATTCGAAGGGGCATCGGTCCATCAGATCCTCCAATGGCGGATACAATTCCCTGCACACGCCTTTGACTCTTTTCTCGATTTCTCGCCGGTTGAGCTTTTTCCGCCCTCTCAAGCCGAAGGAGATTTCCTTGAAGACCGATTCCTCGAACAGTTGGTCCGCGGGGGATTGAAAAATGAGGCCAACCTCTCTTCTCATCTCGCTTCCCATTTGAGTGGTGGAGATGTCAGAGCCATGGAGCAATACTGAGCCCTCAGTAGGGGAGAGGATTCCGGCGAGATAATGGGCCAGGGTGGATTTGCCGGAGCCCGACTCGCCGATGATTCCAAGGCACTCCCCCTTTTCAACGGTGAAGGATATTCCATCGAGGGCCTTGAATTCCCAGGGGGTCCCCTGGTTATAGATATGGGTAAGGCCTTTGACTTCGATCATAATCAATGGAGTAAAAAACCGGAGTTTGCTCAGGTTCTGGGATAAAACCGTCGTTCGTATGGGAATTCCAGAGGAAAAAAAGGGCGAGGCAATGACGCCTCGCCCCATATTCGAATCTTTTTTCCATCGTATTGCTAACTTTGATCGTCCTTTACCTCTTCGAAATCGGCGTCGACCACTTCCTCCTCAGACCCCTTCCCTCCCGCAGCAGACTCCTGCCCTTGTGCCGTATCAGCTTGTGCACCGCCTTCCTGTTGAGCTGCCTTGGCATACATGGCCTCGGCCAATTTGTGCGAAGTTTGGGTTAAGTTGTCGGAGGCCGATTTCATAGTGGACGGATCATCGGATTCCAATGCCTTCTTGGCGCTTTCAATGGCCTCCTCGATGGCCTTCTTGTCGGAGTCATCGATCTTGTCACCGTGCTCACCCAGCGACTTCTCCGTAGTGTAAATCAGGGTATCCAGGTTATTCCGGGCCTCCGCCAATTCCCGCTTTTTCTTATCCTCCTCCTTATGGGCATCGGCGTCCTTTACCATGCTGTCGATTTCCTCCTCACTGAGGCCGCTGGAAGCGGTGATCTTGATGGACTGTTCCTTCCCGGTTCCCAGGTCCTTGGCGGAGACGTGGACGATTCCATTGGCGTCGATGTCGAAGGTCACCTCGATCTGCGGGATTCCCCGAGGCGCGGGGGGGATTCCAACCAGTTCGAATCTCCCAAGGGTCTTGTTGTCCATGGCCATTTCCCGTTCACCTTGCAGCACATGGATGCTGACGGCAGGCTGATTATCCGCGGCCGTTGAGAAGATTTGGCTCTTGCGCGTCGGGATAGTGGTATTCTTTTCGATGAGCTTGGTAAATACGGCTCCCAGCGTTTCGATGCCCAGGGAGAGAGGGGTTATATCGAGGAGGAGTACGTCCTTCACATCTCCCTTCAAAACGCCTGCCTGAATTGCGGCCCCCATGGCAACCACTTCATCGGGGTTAACCCCCTTGCTGGGTTCCCTCCCGAAGATCGATTTTACCTTTTCCTGGACCTTGGGCATCCGGGTCATCCCTCCCACCAGGACAACTTCATTAATATCAGAGGGGGACCCCCCGGCATCCTGTAGCGCCGTTCTGCATGGACCTTCCACTTTGTCAATGAGGCCTTCCACCAATTTTTCCAGTTTTGACCGGGTCAGCTTGATGTTGAGGTGCTTGGGGCCGCTGGCGTCGGCTGTTATGAAAGGGAGGTTGACATCCGTTTCCATGGAGCTCGACAATTCCATCTTGGCTTTTTCCGCCGCCTCCTTCAGTCTTTGGAGGGCCATCCGATCGCTTCTGAGATCGATCCCCTGGTCCTTTTTGAATTCATCGGCTAGATACTCGATGATTCGCTGGTCGAAGTCCTCCCCTCCCAGATGGGTATTCCCGTTGGTCGATTTAACCTCGAAGACTCC
>DAOVIU010000217.1 GCA_030673585.1 Pseudomonadota bacterium
AGTTGGTCGAAACCACGGTTGGGCGTATACTCCTCAGGGAGATTGTCCCGGAGGAAATCCCATTCGAATTGATCAACGATGAGATGAAGAAGGATAAGTTGGCTGCCCTCATCGATTACTCATACCGACACGCCGGGGAGAAGAAGACGGTGATCCTCGCCGATCGCTTGAAGGATTTGGGATATAAATACGCAACGCTGGCGGGAGCCTCCATCTGTATCGATGACATGCTGATTCCCTCCGATAAGGAGAGGCTTTTGGCCGAGGCAAACGAGGAGGTTCAGGTCATTCGGGATCAATATACCGAGGGACTGATTACCGATGGCGAGCGGTACAATAAGGTCATCGATATCTGGGCCCAGGTGACGGAGAATATCGCCGACGAAATGCTCAAGGAACTGGGAACGCGAAAGATCACCGATAAAGACGGAAATGAAAGGACGGCTCAAAGCTTTAACCCCATCTTCATGATGGCCGATTCCGGGGCGAGGGGAAGCGCCCAACAGATTCGCCAGCTTGCGGGGATGAGGGGATTGATGGCCAAACCATCGGGGGAGATCATCGAGACTCCCATTACGGCGAATTTCCGGGAGGGATTGAGCGTCCTCCAATACTTTATCTCGACCCACGGGGCCAGGAAGGGGTTGGCCGATACGGCTTTGAAAACGGCCAACTCGGGCTACCTCACCAGGAGGTTGGTGGACGTCGCCCAGGATGTGGTGATTATCGAGTACGATTGCGGAACCTTAGACGGCATAAGTGTGAGCTCCCTGGTTGAGGGAGGGGAGATCATAGAGCCCATGGCGGAGAGAATTCTGGGCAGGGTGGCCTTGGAGGATATCAGGGATCCGTTCACGGGTGAGGTCATCGTCAAGGCAAACCAGGAGATCGATGAGAACGCCTGCGAGAAGATCGTCGATGCGGGCATCGAAAAGGTGAATATTCGGTCGGTGCTCACCTGTAAATCCAAGAGGGGCGTCTGCATCCTTTGCTACGGAAGGGACTTGGCCAGGGGAAGTTTGGTCAGTATTGGGGAAGCCATTGGCATCACCGCCGCCCAATCCATTGGTGAACCGGGTACTCAATTGACCATGAGGACTTTCCATATTGGGGGAACGGCTAGCCGGAGGGCGGAGCAGACGGCCTTGGAGTCGAGGATTGATGGGACCGTTCGGTTTATCAACATTAAAACCGTCCGGAATCGGGATGGGGATTTAATCGTGATGAATCGAAACGGTGAGATTGCCATCCTCGATCAAAAAGGGCGGGAGAGAAGGCGATATTTGATCATTTATGGTGCTAAACTCAAGGTGGAAGATAACCAGAAGGTTAAGGAAGGGGATTTATTGGCCGAATGGGATCCGTATGCCATCCCCGTACTTACGGAGGTCACGGGAAAGGTGAAATTCGGCGATCTCACCGAGGGCGTGACCATGCAGGAGCAGGTAGATGAGTTTACCGGTCTCTCCAGGAAGGTCATCGTCGAGTCAAAGGACGCCGAATTGAGGCCCCGTATTTCCATCAAGGACGAAAAGGGGAGGACGTTGAACCTTCCCGAAACGAGCTCCCAAGCCCGGTATCTCCTGCCCGTTGGAGCGAATATTTTCGTCTCCGAGGGGGACATGGTTGAGGCCGGTGATATTATCGTCAAAATTCCGAGGGAAACGACTAAAACCAAGGATATCACTGGCGGTCTACCCAGGGTTGCTGAATTATTTGAGGCCAGAAAGCCCAAGGAATTCGCCATGATCAGCGAAATTGATGGGATTGTTTCCTTTGGGAGGGATACCAAGGGGAAGAGGAAGGTCATTATCACCCCAGAGGTGGGCGAACCGAAGGAGTACAGCGTCCTCCGAGGGAAACATATTAGCGTACATGAAGGGGACTTCGTGAAGGCGGGTGAGGCGCTGATGGACGGGCCATCGAATCCTCATGATATATTGAGGGTCCTCGGCACACATGAGTTGGCCAAATACCTGGTGGATGAAATTCAGGAAGTGTACAAGCTTCAAGGGGTTAAGATTAATGACAAGCACATTGAGGTTATCGTCCGCCAGATGCTCAAAAGGGTTCGCATTAGTGAAATCGGGGATACCAACTTCTTGGTGGATGATCAGGTTGAAAAATACCTTTTTGAGGAGGAGAATGAAAGGGTCATGAAAGAAGGGGGAAAGCCAGCTACTGCGGACCCCATGTTTCTCGGTATTACCAAGGCTTCCCTTATCACGGACAGTTTCATCTCCGCCGCCTCTTTCCAGGAAACGACAAAGGTCCTCACCCAGGCGGCCATAGCGGGTAAGGTTGACCGTCTCCTGGGGTTGAAGGAGAATGTCATCATGGGAAGGCTCATTCCGGCGGGCACTGGGCTACCCCAGTTCAAGGGGTTGGAGCTCCACGTCGAATATCCGGAGGGCGAAGAGGCGATGGTTCGGGAAGGATACTAGAAGCCGCGGCTATTGAGTCCCCTTGAGCTTTTCCTTGGCGATCTTTGCCTGTTGCGTACGCGGGTATTCCCTTATCAGCTTTTTCAACAGGGACTGGGCAAAGGTTTTATCCCCCAATGCTAGCCAGCAGAGGGCCTGTTTGAGCAGGGCCGAAGGGATCTTATCGCCCTTCGGGAACTTCTTGATTACGTTGTCATAAGCGATAATGGCCTTCTCGTAATCTTTTTCCGAATAGTAGCATTCCCCGATCCAAAATTGGGCATTGTCCGAAAGTTCGCCCTTGGGATAGACGGCCAAAAAGGCCCTGAATTGCTCCCGGGCAGCGGAGAATTCCTTCCTCTCGTAGGTTTGCTTGGCATTGTTATAGAGCGCCTCCATGGCCTGCCGGGATGAGGCATCTCCTTTCGAGGGGGGTGGAGTGGCTACTACTCTGGGTTGGGCTCTGGAAGCCTTTGAAACCTCTTCGATCTTGGCCTCCACTTCCCTTTCGATCTTATTGATCTTTGCCTCCAGCCCACTCAGCTGGGTCTCAAAGTCCTTTCTGAACGCCGTTATTTCCTGCCCAGGTCGCTGCTGGGTTCGCTGGAGGTATTCCCTATTCTCATCGACGGCGTTTTTCAGGATCTGGATTTCCCGCTGGAGGGGCTCCAGCATGAAATCGACGTCTGCCTGGCTCTTTCGGATTGTCATGGAGGACTCCGACCTCAATTGCTTTAATTCCTTCTGGACATCGATGAGTTGCCTATAGAGGGAATCGATGTCCTGCCGCAAGTAGGCTATATCGCCGGTGGTAGCACACCCAAAGAGGATAGTAGAAAAGACTACCAGTAAAAGCCGCAGCGGGGCGTTCTTATCCATCATCGTGTCCTTCCTGTAAGGAGAGGCGACCAGCAGGATGAATGCCGAAAAGCGGTCTTACCTCGACAGTACGATGAAGTGGGCCCTGCGGTTCTTATCCCAGGCCTCCTCGTTGCGTCTGGGGTCCAGGGGCATCTCTTCGCCGTAGCTGATGGTTGACATTCGGTCCGCCGAAACACCTAATGAGAGGAGATATTGCCTGGTGCTGTTGGCCCTTCTCTCACCCAGGGCCAAATTGTACTCGACGGTCCCCCTCTCGTCGCAGTGGCCTTCAATTTGGATCTTTACCTGGGGGTTTTTGAGCAGAAGTTCCGCATTTTGCGCGAGGGTCTCCCGTGCTTTTGGTGTCAGGTCATATCGGTCGAAGCCGAAATTAACATCCTTTATGAGCGATGATTCCAGAAATTCCCCTTCAATCCCGGGATATTTCTTCCTCTCCAAACTCGCCTGCAAAGACTTTTCGTCGATGCCTGCCCGTTCCGTCCCCTCGCCAGGTTTTCCCCGGGCCTGCTCACCTGCCTTTCCCGTGACCATGGGTTCTTCCTTTACGGCCTTTTTGGCACAGCCCGCCATCACCATGAGGGAAACGATAACACCGATAACGACACACCATTTCTTTACCATATTGAACCTCCTTGTTGGATTTTAACCTCACCGGTCCATTCTGGGGGACCACGTTGGGCTCGATTCCTTGCCCTTCGTCGAGGTTAGCCTGCGTTGGTTGGCACCATTGGCATTCATGACGTAGAGACGCGATTGGCCTTC
>DAOVIU010000138.1 GCA_030673585.1 Pseudomonadota bacterium
AGGCCATCTTTACATCTGAGCTCCAGTCGGCCCCTGGATCCATCAGCCAGGTCCGGGAATCCTCGGCTAAACTGATGCAGCTGGCCAAAGGCACGGGAATTCCAATCTTTCTCATCGGCCATGTTACAAAAGAGGGAGCCATAGCGGGTCCCCGGGTTGTGGAACACATGGTGGACACGGTTCTCTACTTCGAGGGAGGAACGAGCCATCCCTATCGGATCCTGAGGGCGGTAAAGAATAGGTTCGGACCCACCAACGAGATTGGGGTCTTCGAGATGAAGGAATCCGGCCTGGAAGAGGTCCTGAGCCCTTCGGAGATTTTCCTGTCGGAAAGGCCGGAAAACACCTCGGGTTCCGTGGTGGTTCCCTCAATAGAGGGGACTCGCCCCATCCTGGTGGAGATTCAGGCCCTTGTCAGCCCATCGAGTTTGGCCGTTCCGCGGAGGACGGCCATAGGGGTCGATTACAACCGCCTCGCCCTTCTGGTGGCCGTTTTGGAGAAGAAAATGGGGATGAAGCTATATAACCAGGACATCTTTTTGAACGTGGCTGGTGGGATAAGGGTAGATGAGCCCGCCATGGACCTGGGAATTATCATATCCGTCGCCTCCAGCTTCCTTGATAAACCGGTTCACTCCAAAACCGTCGTCTTCGGTGAGGTGGGGCTCACCGGAGAAGTGAGGGGGATCAGCCAGGCGGAGGTTCGGGTGAGGGAGTCCGTCAAGCTGGGCTTCGAGCGATGTATCCTCCCAAAGGCCAATCGGGAGAGGATGAAGAAGGGCGATTCCATTCAGCTGGAGGGGGTTGAATCGCTACCGGAGGTCATCAAGCTCCTCTTCTGACACCCATCTTGCTTAAAGCGCTCAAGGGAAATATTTTTCCAGCTTCTCTGTGCTCTCCCCTTTATCAGGAGGATACCGCTCGACGAGGGGAGGGAGATCGGGTTCGATTTAGGTGAGGATAGAGAGAAGTTTGCCGTGACTGATACCGATATTGTCGTGGTCCCAAAGGGATTGAGATTGTGAATATTGCGATTCGGGACGGTTAAGCAAAGCATGAAATCCCAGGACGAGCGGGACAATTGGAGATTGAAGAGGGCGATCCTCAACCGAATACGAGGGGCGGGGAGGATAACCTTTCGGGAGTTCATGAACCTTTGCCTCTATCACCCGCGCTACGGATACTATTGCTCTCATAGGGAGAAAATCGGGAAGGGGGGTGACTATTACACGAGTCCTTGTGTTCATCCCATGTTCGGAGGGATGATTGCCAAGCAGATACATCAGATGTGGGCTCTCATGGGAAGGAATCCCGAGTTCCGAATCGTGGAATTCGGTTCGGGGAAAGGTCTTCTCTGTGGTGATATCCTCTGCTATCTCCGGGAAGAAAAGCCCGATTTTTTCCGATGCGTATCCTATAGGATGGTCGAGACGAACCCCTTTTTTCGGAGCGAGGGGGAAAATCTTCTTTCCGGACTTGGGCTGGGGGAGAAGGCACAATGGATCACTCCCCAGGAGTTGGGGTCAGGGAATTTTCGGGTCCATGGATGTATCCTTTCAAACGAGCTCGTTGATTCGTTCCCGATACACGTGGTCACCCTCAGGGACGGCCGTCTTCGTGAAATATATGTGGCCTCCGAGGATGGGGGATTTCGGGAGGAGCTCGGGGACCTATCCTCCAACGAACTCGAAGGCTATTTCGAAGGGCTGGGGATTGTCTTGGATGAGGGACAGCGAGCTGAGGTCAACCTCATGGCCCTTGAATGGATGGAGATGGTGGGCCGGATCTTAACAGAGGGATTCGTCATAACCATCGACTATGGCCATGAGGTGGAGATCCTCTATTCCCCCCTTCGGGGGAACGGAACCCTTCTCTGCTACTATAGACATAGCTGGCATGAGAACCCCTACGAGAGGATCGGGCTCCAGGACATAACCTCTCACGTCGATTTTACCAGCCTGATGAGGAAAGGGGAGGAGGTAGGCCTTCGAAGCACTGGCCTGACGACTCAATATAGGTTCCTCATCAGTTTGGGGTTCTTAGAAGAGGCTCAAAAGAGGTTAGGAAAAGACCAAGGATCCCTTGAGGGAATGAGAGATCGATTGGCCATGAAGACCTTGATTCTCCCCGATGGGGGGATGGGGGATGTGTTCAAAGTACTCATCCAACACAAAGGGATAGACAACCCTCAACTCGATGGATTACGGGATATGGGGATTCCTTGAAGCACTCCGCGCCACTACGATTTCGCAACTCATGATTCCCCCTGCACTACGTTTTGAGCTCGAGGTTGATCATATCCCCACGGGTAAAACCCACCTGCCTGAAGAATTGGAGCAGATCCCAATCACTCCAATTGACCAAGGTGTATATATTCTTAACCCCTGCCGATCTAAAATTCTTTATGAGCTCACCCATCAAGGCCTTTGCAACGCCCCTCTTTTGATATTCGGGGTCAACCCCTATGGTGTCAAGCCAACCCACCGATGCCGGCACGCCGAATTCCCAGCCGCTGACCTCCCCCAGTATGAATCCGATAACTTTGTCATCCAGTTCAGCTACGATGCCGGTGGACGGATCGTTAGACTCCACTGCTATTATCTTCTTTTTCCAAAAGGACTGGCGCCTCTTTCCGAGTATTCGACGATCTATTTCCACGATGCTTTCCACATGAGAAGAGCTGAGGGATTTTAAGGATACTTTTTTTAAGAATTCGTTATTCATCGAAGGTTCTCCCCTGCTTCTAGAATCGACCACCTTAAGAGACCATATTGTGAAATTTTTGTCAAGCTCGTAATGGCCGTTTCGATGGGATTTAATATTGGCTTTTTTTTGGATATAATCAAAAGTTCAATGTATAGGTGAGACGCATGGTTAGGATCGGCGATCAATTTCAACAGGAGACGAAACACCACCGCGAGAAGCTGGCGGGGGGATTTCTGGACTGGAGGAACAAACCGGCGGAATTCAAGGAATATCCAAGGGAGATCCGGAGATTTTCCCTCCCTAACGGCGACAAAGGCGATGGAGGGCCCCTCTGGGAAGTCATGGCCAGGAGACGTTCCAGAAGGGATTTCTTGCCAAAAGACATCTCTTTTGAGGAGCTTTCTCAGTTGATTTGGGCGACTCAAGGGATTACGGGAAGCGTATCTGGCTTTCGGCTTCGGGTTACTCCTTCGGCGGGGGCATTATACCCCATTGAGACATACGTCGTGGCCAACCGGGTCGTGGCCTTAAGCCCAGGCACTTATCATTTCAACGTCCGGGAAAGCGAACTGGAACAGGTAGCGGAGGGAGATTTCCGGGCCAACATCGCCGCTTCGGCCTTGGATCAATCCATGGCCGCAGAGGCGGCCGTTGTCTTCGTATGGACGGCGGTGGTGGAAAGGGCGAAGTGGAAATATCGAGAAAGGGGATATCGGTACCTCTATCTGGACGCCGGCCATATCGGCCAGAATTTGTATCTTGCCGCCAATTCGTTGGGATTGGGGTGTTGTACCATTGGTGCCTTTTACGACGATGAGGTAAACCGCCTCATAGAGGTAGATGGTCAACGGGAGACGGCCGTCTATTTAGGGGCAGTGGGCCACATTTTCTAACAAGAGAGAGGGAATGGAGAAGCGAAAACGCTGATTTAGCGGGAAAAATAAGAGAGAAAGGGGGTGCGAACATGAAGGCAGTTGTTGATCCGGATACGTGTTCAGGCTGTGAACTGTGCATCGAGACCTGCCCTGAGGTATTCGAAATGGAGAACGATACCGCCGTTGCAAAGGTGGACGTCGTTCCCCCAGAGGCGGAGGAGACGTGCCGACAGGCAGCCGAAGAGTGCCCGGTAGAGGCCATTTCCATCGAGGAGGAGTAGACCGGACCTTCATGGAATCGAGCCAATGCGGCCGGAAGGTTCCCCTTCCGGCCGCGAACTTCTCTATTGCACGAATATCTCTCCCGGAGGATAATATTACTTGTTTGAACAAGAGATCATATAATTAAGAGTAATGCTTCACGAAATTGACGGCATACCATGAAACAGGATCACATACACCACGCAGACCATAGGAACTCCACCGCTTCTCATCAAAGCAACCTCCTCATCGCGCTTTTCATCACCGGCGCCATCATGGTGGCCGAGGTGATCGGCGGACTATTAAGTAATAGTCTCGCCCTCCTGAGCGACGCTGGGCATATGTTGATGGATATCCTAGCTTTGCTCCTGAGTTTTCTCGCCCTCCGTTTTGCCTCCCGCCCCGCAACGGAGAAGCAGACCTTCGGTTTTTACCGACTGGAAATCCTGGCTGCACTGGTCAATGGAACGGTGCTGTTGGCCCTATCCGTATTTATCTTCTATGAGGCGTATCAAAGACTGATTGACCCCCAGGAAATAAGGGGATTCCTTATGCTGGGTGTTGCCGTCATTGGTCTGGGGGCCAATATCGTCAGTGCCCTCGTGTTGAGGGCGGGCAGCCATGAGAATCTCAACGTCAAGGGGGCTTTCCTCCACGTCGTTGGCGATCTTCTTTCCTCTGTGGGTGTTATATTCGGGGGGGCAATCATCCTGCTCACCGGTTGGAATGCCATCGATTCCATTCTCAGCTTTATCATCGGGGGTATCATTCTGATCGGTGCCTACAAGCTGGTGATGGAATCCGTCCATATCCTCCTGGAGTCCACCCCGAAGCATATAGGCCTAAAAGAGGTAGTTGATGGGGTCAAGACGATCGAGGGAGTGAGGGATTTGCATCACGTCCACCTTTGGACCATTACCTCGGGAATCTATGCCCTGAGCGCCCATATCCTCATCGAGGATCAGATGACCAGCCGAAGCTCCCAGATTCTCGAGGATATCAATCGGTTCCTGAGGGAGAGATTCAATATCGATCACACCACCATTCAGTTCGAATGTGAAGCTTGCGAGATGGACTTCGTCTGCCGTCTCGATACTGCAGGGAATCTGCCAGAGCCTGAAACGGGGAAATAGGGGGAATCCTTGCAGAAGTGTTCTGGATTGGGACTATGAGGAAATCCGACTATTCCCTCTAGAACGTCCCTAATTGGCACTGCGCAATCCGGATATTCAGCTTTTCACATGCCGCGGTAATGTCCATTTTGGGCAAACCGAATCGTTTTGCGATCTCCCAAGCGGCGGCGCAGGGTAGCCGTCCATTGACCAGACCTGCTCGGAGAGCCTTCTCCAGTTCCGG
>DAOVIU010000230.1 GCA_030673585.1 Pseudomonadota bacterium
AATCGTAAGGCACGGCAAGGAACGGGTTGTCCCCTGTGTTAGTCCTTATTTTGCTCATTTCCTTCTCCCTCTTCCTCATTATCGGGGTCCCTATCGCCTTTGTGCTGGGGCTCACCCCCTTGCGGCATTGCTCTACGAGGGGGGAACCCCGCTCATGCTCGCGGCCCAACGCATCTTCACCGGTATGGATAACCCCGTGCTCATGGCAATTCCCTTCTTTATCCTTGCCGGGAACATCATGACCGCGGGTGGCCTCACGCGAAGGCTGGTGACCTTTTGCAGGGTCCTGGTGGGACCGGTCCGGGGAGGGCTAGCCTATATCAATGTGGTTATCAGCATGATTTTCGCCGGAATTACGGGGGCCGCCGTAGCCGATACCAGCGCCATTGGATCCATCCTCATCCCGGCCATGGAAAGGGAGGGGTATGACATCGAATTCTCCTCCGCGGTTACGGCTACTTCCTCCACCATCGGCCCCGTAATCCCGCCCTCCATACCCTTTATCATCTACGGCGTCTTGGGAGAGGTTTCCATCGCATCCCTCTTCCTCGCCGGCATTATTCCGGGCGTGTTGCTCGGGCTCTTCCAGATGGGGATCGTTGCCTACTATGCCCGGAAGAGGAACTACCCCAAAGGGTCCTTGCCGTCCGCCAGGGAGGCCCTGAGGGCGATCTTCGATGCGTCACTCGTTCTGATGATGCCCATCATTATCCTGGGGGGAATTCTATCCGGGGTTTTTACGCCCACCGAGAGCGCTTGTATCGCCGTATTCTATGCCTTCGCCATCAGCTTTTTCGTGTACCGAGGCATCGGGCTCGGAGATCTACCGAGAATTATCATCGACACGGGCGTAACGAGCGCTCTGGTTATGCTCGTAATCGGGACCGCAAGCATCTTCTCATGGGTCCTGGCCAGCCAAGAAATTCCCCAGTCCGTATGCGCGGCGATCCTTAAGGTGACCCACAGCCGCGTCCTCATTCTCCTGTTCGTGAATATCGTCTTGCTCTTTGTGGGAACATTTATGGAGACAACGGCTTCCCTCATCATCCTCACACCGGTTTTGCTTCCATTGATGATCCAGATAGGGGTTGACCCGCTCCATTTCGGGGTCATTCTCGTGCTCAATCTGGTTATCGGCCTCACCACCCCCCCCGTGGGGGTGTGCCTATTCATTGCCTGTGCCATCGGGAAGATACGACTCGAGCGGATCTCCCGGGCCATCCTGCCCTTTATCTTAGCCTCCATTGCAGTCCTCGCAATCGCTACCTACTGGCAGTCGCTTATCATGTTCATCCCGAAATTCTTCGGCTATGTGCCGGCGGTCCACTAGGCCAGCGATGGGAAGGGAAATCCGTGAGAAGGCGTAACCGAGAAAATAGCCCAATGAAAGGTTTTTCGCGGAAGGCCTCCACCGATGTTTTCGAGGACTACCTTCAGCCATACGGTTTGACAGAGTACATTTCTTGATGGTATTTTACTTCGCGCACCTCGAAGCCGGGGAGAGGCCGGATTGCATATCGAGTTGGGGTGTCGATGGAGGACTCGGCGCATGCCGCGTTTTCCCCGCCAAGTCAAGCTGTCCTGGTGTTAACCAAGGAGTCCCCGTATGGATACCTCGGAGCTGCTGGGAAAATACAGAGCTGTTCGGTTGCTGCTACTGAGGCACGGCCAATGGGATCAGGAAGAGGTGTTGGAGCGAGAGGAGAGGATCGGAAAATTTATCGGACACCTCGAGGACTACCTTCTCCAGCATGATTGGGATGTTGAAGAAAAGGGGGGAAAATCGCGGATCTATGTGAACAAGAGCGACCCGCACAAACATATCGAATTGAAATACGGCATTACGTATCCTGACACCAGGACATTTTACCGGGTCGAATTGAAATTGAAGAGAAAACGATTCCTCTTGGATAAGGTCGTAGCCGAAGGGGAAACGGTTTTCTCGAGGATTTAGGATTCCAATCGGCCTCCCATAGATTTTTCGAAACGGGGAAGGCGAATGCCTAAATTCGGGTTAGTCACCATCTCTATCTTCTTCTTGTTCGGGTACGCCAGTGGAGAGATGTTCACCGGGGGAACCCGAACACCCTCCAATTCACCCAGGGGTATGTATCGTGACACGGAGGGGTGCGAGAGACGGGAAAAGGGAAAACAACCCCTGTTCATTCCGGGGGAAGTGTTGGTTAAATTCAAGCCCGGTCTAACGAGTCGCGAGATCGACGGGATCCGTGAAGCATACGGCTTATCGCTCATCAAACGGATCGAAGGTATAGGGGTCTACCTGTTCAAAATCCCCCACGGCTCCACGGTAGAGGATATGGTGGAGGCGTTGAATCGGGATCCCAAAGTCGAATACGCGGAACCCAACTTCACGGTAAGTATCACCGTTAAATAGGGGAAGGGGAAAGTGCGCGAAAAAAGGCCAAGGTATGCCAAAAATTGTTAAAATCCGAAAACCCCCCAATGGCCATTTTTTTTATGAAATTGGAAATTTTGTCCTGTTATTCCAATTAGTTACCAAATTCCCCGGAGCCAAATTCATATGTTTCCCGATTGGTATGGTTTTTGCTTATTCCCATCACTATCCTCGTTAATTGGAAAAAATCGTTAACCATCTGCATATTCTCGGGGAAAAGCAATGAGTTGGTTCTGGCTATTCGTCCTTGTTATGTCCCTGATTTGGATGGTGGGGACAAACGCCCAATACCTTCACTAGTCTATAACGGGGGAATCGAACCCGCGGCGACGATATCCCCCTTTTAAATGGATCTATCGGAAGATAGCTAGCTCGAAAAATTCATAATTAGTTAAAAATATGTGAAAATATCGATATACAAGAGGTCGAAATGACTTCACCCCCAAACTCGGGGAAGGCCCTTTTCATAACCTTTAACGTACATGAGAAAAAACCCCTATTCAGGAACCCGAAGGCCTGCAGCTTTTTTCTCCATACGTTGCGGTACTACAACCCTCAGTTGAAGTTTCAACTTCTGGGTTATGTGGTAATGGAGGATCACATTCATCTCCTGGTGAGAACGTCAGCCGATGCAAGCATTTCACCCATTATTCAGAAGATCAAAGGTGCTTTCGGGCGGAAGTGGAAGATGATGAGCCACTGGAGGGGTCCCGTGTGGCAGAAGAGTTTCTTCAATTCAATGCTCCCCGACGATTTGTCGCTGAAACGGCTGTTGGACCAAATTCACAATCATCCCGTGGAAAAGGGGCTTTCGCCTTCGAAAACGGGATATGCATATTCGAGCGCCAGGGCCTATGAGGAGGGGATTGACGATCTCCTCACCGACAGGTTTTCGGTTTAACCCCGCTCGGGATTGAGGTCGAGCACATGCTCGTCGATTCGCATGCCCATCTCGGGATGCCGCAGTTCAATGCAGACCGACAGGAGGTGATCCAAAGGGCCTTCGACAATGGGGTCGAGCTCATACTCACCGTGGGCACGGATATGAGGGGTTGCCGGAAGGCCATCGAAATCGCAAGGGGGAATAAACGGGTGTTCGCCATCATCGGAATCCACCCTCACCATGCGAGGCATGTCGATGAGGCAACCTACTCGGATATCAAGTCTCTTTCCAATGATGGGAGGGTAAAGGCCATCGGGGAAATCGGGCTCGATTTCTTCAGGAATTTATCGCCAAGGGAGACCCAAATGGCGAGATTTCGGGAACAGATCAATCTGGCCAAAGAACTGGGCCTTCCTATCGTGGTCCATGCCCGGGATGCCCAAAAGGAGGTCCTGACGATCCTGAGGGAAGAGGGAGCTCGGGAAACCGGGGGAGTACTCCATTGTTTCTCGGGAGGCTACGATATGGCCAAGTCCTGTATGGATCTGGGTCTTTTTATATCGGTTCCCGGAACCATCACCTTTAAGAATAGCTCCGGACTCAGGGCGGATGTCAGGAAGATCCCCCTTGATCGGATTCTGCTTGAGACGGATTGCCCCTTTTTGGCCCCAATGCCCTTCCGCGGGAGGAGAAATGAACC
>DAOVIU010000030.1 GCA_030673585.1 Pseudomonadota bacterium
ATCGGGCGGACGTTATTCTGCTCAATACCTGTAGCGTTAGGGCGAAACCCGAACACAAAGTATATAGTACTCTGGGAAGGCTGGAGAAGCTCAAGGAGGGAAACCACCAGTTAATCATTGGGGTAGGAGGGTGCGTTGCCCAACAGGAGGGCCCGCGACTGCTGGATCGCATCGGTCATTTGGACTTGGTCTTAGGAACACACAACATACATAGGCTCCCTGAGCTCATTCGTGATGTCCAGGCCACCAGGAGGACGGTGTGTGCCGTGGATTTTTGTGATGAGGTGAGATCCTTGGATATCTCTCCCATCCCATCGAATGGCGAAAAGCTGAAGTCCTACGTCACCATCATGCAGGGATGCGATAACTTTTGCTCCTTCTGCATCGTTCCCCACGTGAGAGGAAGGGAAAAGAGCAGGCCCAGTGAGAACATCCTTGGAGAAATCAGGGCCTTATCAAAAAGGGACGTACGGGAAGTTGCGTTGCTGGGACAAAATGTCAACTCCTATGGGAGGGACCTTTCAGGTGGATTGACGTTTGCCCAACTGCTGGCTCATATCAATGAGATCGAGGGAACTTGGAGGATTCGATTCACCACCTCGCACCCGAAGGACATCTCAGAAGAGCTTATCAGGGCCTTCGGAAAGTTGGAAAAGGTCTGCGAACACATTCATTTGCCGTTCCAATCCGGTTCAGACAGAGTCCTGGAGAGGATGAACAGGGGGTACACTCGGAAGCAGTATATGGAGAAGGCAAGGCTCCTGAGGGAGGCCTGTACGGACATCGGGATTACCGCCGATGTAATGGTGGGTTTTCCCGGAGAAGATGAGAGGGATTTTCATGAGACCCTCGATCTGATCAAAAGGGTTCAATTCGATAACCTTTTTTCCTTCAAATACTCGCCCAGGAAGGGGACTGAAGCAGCCCGTTTCCCCGACCAAATTGATGAATCAACTAAGAGCCGTCGCTTGCGAATCCTCCAGGAATTGCAGAAGCAGATCACGCTCGACAGAAATCAAGCCCTTGAGGGAAGACACGAAGAGATATTGGTTGAGGGGGTGAGCAAGCGTGGAAAAGGGGAAATGACCGGGAGGACGAGTTCGAATAAGGTGGTCAATTTTACGGGGACTCCTGACTTGATAGGTCAACTGGTGAAGGTGAGGATAGAGGAGGGATACGCGAATTCCTTGAAAGGAAAGATTATGTAAAGGAGAGGAGATCATGTTAAAGGAGGTAAGGGTTTCAGGTTTGAGCATTGATCCAATTACCCACACCCCCATCGTGCTCTTGAAAGACAAGGAAAGCCATGAGGTCATTCCCATATGGATTGGATTACTCGAGGCGAGTTCCATCGCTACCCAGTTGGAAAATATTAAGCTCGCCAGGCCTATGACCCATGATCTGATGAAGAACATCTTGGATCACCTAGATGTGGTAGTGTCAAAGGTCGAGGTGAACGACCTGCGGAACAATACCTTCTTTGCGACTATCCATTTGAATTGGAACGGAGTAGATCTTGCCATGGACGCGCGACCCAGCGATGCCATTGCCATTGCCTTGAGGACGAAATCTCCCATCTTTGTTCACGACAAGGTCATCGAAAAGTCAAGGAAGATCGATTTGACTCAGCGAGAAGAAGGGGAGGATGTATCCGATGAGAAATTGGAGGAGATACTCAAGGAGCTTTCCCCGGAGGACTTTGGGAAATACAAGATGTAGGGAAATGGTGGACCTACTCCGTTCCCCTGGATAAAGAGAGACCTTCCCTCTAACCCGCCTTTCCCCCATCACTCCTTCTCCTCCTCAACACAGTTGTCGATTAAGTACCCTTTCAAAGGGTGGGGCAGTTTTCCCGTTGTGCGTCCCTGAAGCTGCCTTTTGACCGTGCTTCGCCTTGACGTTTCCCATGGCAATTGGTATGAATTGTGGAGTTCTTGGGGTTATGGCAAGTTTTCGGGGAGCGATATGGCACGGAAAATGGTTATCGCCATCGATGGGCCATCGGGATCGGGAAAGAGCACCGTGGGAAGGAGGTTGGCGGAAAGGCTCGGATACCGCTATCTTGATACCGGGGCTACGTACAGGGTGGCTGCGATGAAGGTCCAAGAGCTTTCCATTGATATCGATGATGAGGACGGGCTGGCCAGGATATGTTCGGGTATGGAGATCTCGTTCGTCCAAGATGGAGATAAAATCAAAACCCTTTGCAACGGCAAGGACGTGAGCGAGGCCATCCGTAAGCCCGAAATTAGCGCATTGGCTTCAGAGATTTCCACAAAGAAAGTCGTCAGGGATAGCTTGGTCGAAATGCAGAGGAGGATGGGAGCCGGAGGCGGGGTTGTTGCGGAGGGAAGGGATATTGGAACCGTGGTCTTTTTAGGAGCGATGTTAAAGTTTTTTCTCGATGCGACGCCGGAGGAGAGGGGAAAGAGGAGGTTTAAGGAGCTCATGGAAAAGGGAATACGGGTGAGCCTTGAGGAAACCATTGCTGAGATGAGGAGAAGGGATCAGCGGGACCGGAGGAGGAATCTAGCGCCGCTGCGGAAAGCCGAAGACGCCCTGGTGATCGATTCAACCCGTATGTCTATCGATGAGGTGGTTAAGACGATGTTCGAGGAGGCATGCCGCAGAATTTCCCAAGGGGGGGATTGCTAAAAATCAAAATGCCACGTTTAGGTTTACGGGAGGGACTCCTTTTGGAAGTGATCGTTGCAAAGCATGCCGGTGTTTGTTTTGGGGTTAAAAGGGCTATTGATATGGCCTTTAGGGTGGCTCGTAAGTATCGGGATCACGTTTGTACCATAGGGCCCCTCATTCACAATCCCCAGGTAGTCGAGCAGTTGAGGGAGGTCGGGGTAACCGTTAAGGGGGGGATAGATGATATTGCTGAAGGAACGGTCATCTTTCGATCCCATGGTGTTCCCTTCTACCTGGCCGAGAGGGCTCGGGAGAAAGGACTCCGAATCGTTGACGCCACGTGTCCGTTCGTGAAAAGGGCACAGAAGTTTGCTCGGAGTTTAAGCCGGAAGGGGTATTTGGTTATCATCGTGGGGGACGAATCGCATCCAGAGGTGAAAGGCCTTAAAAGCTATGTCGAGGGTGAGACCTTAGTGGTGGGCGCACCCAAGGAATTGGCGTATTGGGCGGGGGAGAAGAAGGTTGGCGTGGTAGCTCAAACCACCCAGTCGCTGGAAAATTTTCGCGAGATCGTGGCTCTCTGTCTGGAGAAAGCGGGGGAAATCAGGGCCTATAATACCATCTGTGATGCCACGGCCTTACGCCAAAAGGAGGCACTCGATTTGGCTCGTAAAGTCCACTGTATGATCGTCATAGGGGGACATAACAGCGCAAATACAAAAAGGTTGGCGGAGATCTGCCGACGGATTTTGGGTGATACGTACCATGTCGAACGAGTAGAGGAATTAGAACCACCCTGGTTCAGGCGAAAGGGAAGGATCGGGGTTGTTGGCGGGGCTTCGACACCGAGCTGGGTCATCGAGGAGATCACCGAAAGGATCCATCGCACTGTGTCGCACGGTTCACGAGAATGAGAGGGTTTATGGATTTGTTTTTTTTGGGATTGTGTGCTATAGTATGGCCTATTTTAAAAAGTCGCTTTGAGGGGGTTTAGGGTTTAATGGAGGAGAATAACACACAAGACATTAAGGATGCCAG
Source organism: Pseudomonadota bacterium (assembly GCA_030673585.1). The sequence goes on from DAOVIU010000030.1 coordinate 3,676, forward strand.
CGAGGGCCTCGAAGAGGATAGCGAACGTGGGGAAGAGAAGGCGGGAGGCGAAGGCGAAGACTTTAAAAAGCTTTATGAGGCATCCTTAAAGACCATTGAAGAGGGCGATATCTTGAAGGGGACCGTGATGGCCGTTGACCCGGAATATGTCACCGTGGACATTGGGTATAAATCGGAGGGTCAAATCCCCATTTCAGAATTCAAAGATAAGGACGGGAATGTCGAGGTTAGAGTAGGGGATGAAACGGATGTGCTCTTGGAGAGGAAGGAGGACGATAACAGTTTGATCACCCTTTCCAAGGGGAAGGCGGACAAGCTCAAGACCTGGAGAAGCGTCAGCAAGGCCTTTCGAGAAGGAGCGATTGTCGACGGCACTATTACGTCGAGAATAAGGGGCGGATTTACCGTAGACATCGGCATCAACGCATTTTTGCCCGGTTCCCAGGTCGATATCCGCCCGGTCCGGAATTTGGACAGATTCCTTGGAAACAGGTTCAAGTTTAAGGTGATCAAGTTCAACAAGAAGCGAAGCAACATTGTATTATCCCGTCGGGCTCTCCTGGAAGAGGAGAGGAAGACGCTGAGGGAGGAGACCCTTACGCACTTGAGAGAAGGGGAAATCCTTGAAGGTGTAGTCAAGAACATCACCGATTATGGGGCCTTCGTAGACTTGGGGGGAATCGATGGACTCCTCCATATCACGGATATTTCGTGGGGAAGGATAAATCATCCGAGTGACAAGGTTTCCATAGGTGGGAGGATCAAGGTCAAGGTGTTGAATTTTGACAGGGAAAGAGAGAGGGTTTCTCTGGGGTTAAAGCAGCTTTCCCCGGATCCGTGGGAGGAAGTCGAAGGGAAATATCCCGTCGGTTCCCACATGAAGGGGAGGGTGGTAAGCACCACTGATTATGGGGCATTCGTTGAATTGAGGGAGGGCGTCGAGGGGCTCGTTCACATCTCGGAGATGTCCTGGACGAAGAAGATAAAACATCCCTCACAAATAGTTGGTGTGGGGGATATCATCGACGCCGTCGTTTTGGATGTGAACGTGCCGAAGAAGAGGATTTCCCTGGGTATGAGACAGGTTGAACCCAATCCATGGTCTCTCATTGAGGAGAAATACCCGGTAGGAACCAGGGTGAAGGGAACGGTGAAGACGATTACCGACTTCGGGGTATTTGTCGGCTTCGACGAGGGCATCGATGGCCTCATTCATATCTCGGAGATGGCCTGGACGAAGAAAATTAAGCATCCCGCGGAGATTTACAAGAAAGACCAGGAGGTTGAGGCGGTTGTCCTCAATATCGATCGGGAGAACGAGAGGTTTTCCCTGGGGATCAAGCAGCTTACGGAGGACCCCTGGGAGGAGATCCCGAACAAGTACCGTATCGGGGAACGAGTCAAGGGCAAGGTTACCAATATCACCGACTTCGGGGTATTTATCGAGTTGGAGGACGGCATCGAGGGCTTGATCCATGTCTCCGAGCTCAGCAAGGAGAAAGTGGAAAATCCAGCGGATGTCGTGAGGGCGGGGGAGACGATTTCGGCCATGGTGATCAACGTAGATCCCAAGGAGCGAAAGATCGGCCTGAGCGTAAGAGGCCTCAAGGAGAAGGATGAAAAGGAGGAAGTCGGGAGGTTCATGGCCTCCCAGGAATCGGCGGCTCCAAGTCTTGGACGGTTGATCCAGGAAGAAATGGATAAGAAGGCCAAAAAGGAGGAGCAAGATAAGGCGGAGAAACCAGAAGAGCCCGCCAATGATACAACCGAAACGCCTTCCGGCCAAGGCACACAGGGGGAAGCGTAAGGTCCATTACCCCCATTGAACTGTTGACCTCGTGAGGGCTATGAGAGAGATGCAATCATAGCCCTTTTTTGTGGGGGGACTGAATGAAATTCTATCGGGACATCACCCTGGGGCAATATATGCCCATGGGTTCAATCGTCCATCGGGTCGAGGCAGACGCCAAAATTATCGAATTGATTGCTTTACTCATCACCATCTTTTTGGTCCACGAAATCACCCCCCTTGTCCTTGTATTCTTTTTTTCTATTTGGGTCGTGAGGCAATCGAGACTTCCCCTCAGGTATGTCCTACGGGGGATAAGACCTTTTATCTGGTTCTTCCTTTTCATCATTTTCATCCATCTCCTCGTTGTGCCGGGGCGACCGATCCTGCCCTTGCGTGTTGGTTTCATGGAGATGACGTATTCGGGACTGAGGGAAGGAGCCTTGATTTCGTTTCAGGTGGCGTTATCCATTATCTTTTCTTCGATCCTCACCCTGACAACCTCCCCCATGGAATTGGCAAAGGGGGTTTTTCGACTCCTTTCTCCCCTGAGGATTTTCCGTGTTCCCGTTGATGACATTGCCATTATGGTGATGATCTCAATGAGGTATATACCCGTCTTTCTGCAAGAGGTTGAAAGGATTATCAAAGCCCAGAGGGCGAGGGGGGTTTATTTCGATGGCGGAGGCCTTTTACAGCGAGCCAAAATGGTTCTACCCATATTAGCTCCCCTGATGGTCAACAGCTTGAGAAGGGCTCGCGACATTGCGGATGCGTTGGCTGCAAGGGGATACGGGGAAGGTACCAGGTGGCCTCCGCGCTACGGTGAAGGATTGGGGTGGGAAGGGCGTCTCTCCATGGCGATAACAGGGGGGGTAATCGGCCTCGTCGTGCTTTTGGCGTTTTTTAGTGGATCTTTATGAAACAGTTACACCGAGGGTATGAGAAGATTGTAACCCATAGCGATTTCGATGGAATCGTAAGCGCCTCTCTTTGCTCCTTTGCGTTACATGTTAACAAGGTTCTCTTTGCGGGGCCTTCGAGCATTGAACGATCCGTGATTAGTATTACCGGGTCCGATGTAGTATGCGATCTTCCCTATCCATTGGAATGCGGGCTGTGGTTTGATCACCACGAGGGGAATTTCCAGGCGTTACAGTACCGCAATATCGATCCCTCGGTTCTGCCGGGGCGATTTGACCTGAAACCGAGCTGTGCCCGGGTAGTTTTCGACTTTTTCGGCCAAACGATTAGCTTTCCGGCCTGGTACGAGGAGACGGTGGCTGAGGCTGATATTATCGATAGCTTCAATTATTCCTCCATCGAGGAATGGAGGAGGGAGACGCCGGGGAGGATCATCGACAAGACCTTAAAGCTCAGTGATCCCTCGTTGAGGGAGCGGAATGCCTATATGGGAAATTTGGTCTATCAAATCCGAGATCACCCCTTGGAAAAAGTCGTCCTCCTTCCCGAAATCAGGAGACGATTAGCTAGGTACGAGAAGGAAGAGCTGAGGATGACGAACATAATTCAGGAATCCGCGGCCTTTTTGCCCTTGGACTCACGGAGGGAGATGGTTATCCTCGATTTGACGGGGTACAAGCGGAGACCTGATCTCGTCAAGAACTTAGCCTATCTGATTTTTCCAGAAACGCTCTCGGTCCTGGAAGTCCATAACCTCCATGATAGGGGGGTAAAGACCAACCACCTGAGCTTCTCCCTGGCCCTTTCACTCAACCTTAGTGCGAGTGAGCATAAGAAGGACGTGGGGGAGATCATGAGGTCCCTTAACATCGGCGATGGTCACAGGGGTGCGGCAGGAGGAACGGTCTACTGCAACTCCAAGGCGGAGATGCTGAGGAAAAAAGGGGAGATTATCAACGAGATCTTTCGATTATGGGAAGGGCAGAATTGATCCTCTTCCCGGAGGAGGATGGGCCCGCTGGAGCCCTCCATGGGGAATTTGAGTGGACAAACATTCCGATAAAAGACCATGAGGGGAGGAATACCGGGATGGACCCATCATCGAGGTGGGGGATAGATTGACATTTCGACGGGTTTTTTGACCGAATTAATGAATATGTGCATATTAGTTTACCTCCACGTGTCACCAAGATTTTGCCACCCAGCGGGGGTTGTTTCCTGTATGGTAGGGAAAAGAATTGTTTCTCCCGTGGCCATTTAGAGTAGTTTAAGCCTCATTGCTGTAGGGATAAAAGAGAGATTGCCATGGCAGAAGTTAAAGTACTTCTTCCCGGATTTGCATTAAGGACAAACCGGGCGTATCTCGGGTTTTGCACCGTCCCTCTCATTCGGGGGGAAAAGGATCTTATTTTTGATACCGGCTAGAGGTAAAAAATGAAGAAAGGAGGAAGAAGATGGCGGTATTGAAATTCTTGGATCTCTTTGAGTCGAGGACAAAAAAATCAAAAGCCCTGTGGGAGGAGGCAAAAAAATCATTACCTGGCGGGGTGTCCGGGAGCGCAGCGTACCTTGCACCTTACCCTGTCTATATAGACAAAGCAGTAGGTGGAAAGATTGTTGATGTTGATGGGAATGAATATATTGACCTCCTTTTAGGTGGCTTTCCGAACATCCTGGGCCACAGCGCTCAGCCAATTATGGAAGCAGTCAAGAAACAGCTGGAACGCGGGACTACCCCTATCCTATTTCAAGAGACGGGGATCAAATTAGCCCAAAAAATGCAGCTGCACATGCCCCATTTGGAAATGGTAAGGTTTTGCAATACGGGTTCAGAGGCCACAATGTTTGCTATCAGGGCGGCTCGAGCATGGACAAAGAAGGATAAGGTTGCAAAGCCCGAAGGCGGCTACAGTGGACAGCACGATTATTTCCTATTAAGTGGTATTAGTGGACGGACTGCCGGAACTGGTGATAGGCCAATTCCCATAGCTGATTGTGCTGGTATACCTCAATTCATTGTAGATAATACGGTTATTCTCCCATGGAATGATATCGATGCCACGGTTTCCATCATCAAAGAGCACGCAAATGAGCTGGCTGCAGTGGTTCTTGAGCCAATGCAAGGTTTTGGAATGGGGGATGTTCCGGCCGACAAGGAGTACTTACAAGCGATCCGGGAATTGACGAAGGAGAAAAACATCGTGTTAATCTACGATGAGGTCGTTACCGGTTTTCGTCTCAGTGGCATGGAAGGGGCCGTCAAATATTATGGTATCGTCCCAGATCTTGCTTGTTATGGGAAACCCATAGGGGGCGGTTTTCCCATAGGTGCCTATGGCGGAAGAAGGGATATCATGGAGCAGACGTGTAATCCTGCCGCCGACCCGGAGTATAAGATATTTCAGTCAGGGACCTTTACCGGGAACCCCATAGCGGTGACTGCGGGTTTGGCTTGCTTGACGGAGCTGGAGAAGAGGGATTATTCCTACATAGATAACCTGGCTGAGAAATTGCGGGTTGGAATACAGC
>DAOVIU010000285.1 GCA_030673585.1 Pseudomonadota bacterium
AGTAGGGGTCAGTAGGGGTCGGAGCGTTTCCCTGTAGGGGGTTGCCCGTGAAGAAGATCCTGGTGGTCGAGGATGATGAGAGCCAGCGGCTTTTGTACCACGATGAATTGGCCGAAGACGGCTACGAGGTAATGCTGGCTGCCAATGGGAGGGAGGCCCTAAAGCAGCTGGACAGGGGAAAGCCCGATTTAATCATACTGGATATCGTTATGCCGGTAATGGATGGGATGGAGACCCTTGGCAGGATCATAAGGGAGTACAGGGATGTCCCCGTCATTCTCAATACCGCCTATTCGAGTTACAGGGACGACTTCATGAGCTGGGGGGCCGATGCGTACGTGGTCAAATCGGCCGACTTAGGGGAGCTAAAGGCAAAGGTGCGAGAGGTCATTGGGGGACCGGAATCCCACCCCTGAAGTAACTGAATGGATTCCACGAGCCGCGGGGCGACGTTGTCGAGATTTCACTACGGCGTGTAGATGACGGCGATAAACTTGGCGGGTTTTTTCCCCACATTCCTCAGTGTGTGACTGATGGCCGAATTGAAGTGCAGGCTTTGGCCCCGTCCGAGCACATTTCGTTCCTCTCCAACCATCATCTCCACTTTCCCGTCCAATACGTAGATGAACTCCTCGCCTTCGTGGTGGTAATCAACGCCCTTGTGTTCCTTTTGGGGATCCACGGTCACGAGGAACGCCTTCAAATGTTTGGTTTCGGCTCCCGGAGTAAGGGTTTGGTAGGCGTAGGCCTCGGTCCGGACTAAGTAGCTCTTTCTCCTCCTCTCCTCAGAGGCTTCCTGTTCCTTGGCCGAAAGGAAGGCGCCCGATTCCACGGAGAGTGCCTTTGCGATCTGGATAATGGCTGAAACCGGGGGAATCACCTCTCCCTTTGCGACCTTCTCGAGATACTGGGAACTATATCCGGTTTCATTGGCCAGCTGTTTCAAGGACAGCCCCTTTTTCGACCGTAGTTTCTTCATCCTCGATTCAAAGGATTCCTTAGCTCTCGGCATTTTTTCCCCTCATTACGATAGGCAACGAGATGGATTTTTGGCTTGATTATACGGATATCCGGGGGATGTTTCAACTTAAAAATGGTGTCGGGTTGAATTTTCCGACCGTTAGTAGTAGAGGTATACTGTTTCGGAGTGGGCCCTATTCCAAAGAAGCGGTGGTTGATGCTCCGGATCTGAAGCCCTCCCCGTTGAAAGGGGAAGCATGAGGAAGTCGATTCGTGTCCAATTTCGTCAAGATTTTCGTTGTGGAGAATAAATTTGAGGCCGATCTGGTCTCCCAGGCCTTGCAGGCGGAGGGAATTCCGGTAATGGTGAGGAAGTTCTCCGATACAGCCTACGATGGGCTCTACATTCCCCAGAAGGGGTGGGCCGCTATCATGGTCCCGGAGCAATTCAAGGACCCGGGGGAGATGGTGGTGAACGAGTTCAAGGAGGCATTTAGAAGGAGAAGGGAAAGACCGAGGAAGTAGTGGAATGAGGCTATCCATTTACTGGCGTGAGATTTTCCGGGCATGGATTCGAGGAACTCCGTTGTCCCTTCGCTTCCATGCCTTCGAAGTGACCCTTTGGGGATCCCGGGGAATACTTACCCCTTCCAGCCTCTGAAGGGCTGGCCTTCCCCTTCCGTTCGGCTGAGCTCACGTCGAAGCCCGCTCACCCTCAATGGGGACCCCACTTCTCCGGCGAATTACGCTCAGGGACAACGAAGTCGCTTTGGATAATCACCAGACTTCAAATTCAACGAGGATTGACAGGGGATAGCGCGATAGATACAATTTTATTACGGTTGCTAGATGGGGAAAGCGCGTTGGGCAGGGGGAGAAAGTACAGGTTTCTGGATCATACCGCTGACTTGGGAATTCTCGTCTATGGCAGGGATTTAGAGGAGCTCTTTGCCAACGCTGGGGAGGCCTTTTTCGATATCATTACCGATTTGCGGAGGGTGAGGGAGGATACCGAGAAGACCATTCGAGTCGAAAGCTCAAGTTTGGAGGATTTGATGGTCAATTGGCTGGGGGAGCTTCTCTACCTGCACGATGTTGACGGTCTCCTCTTTAAGAGTTTTTCCATTGATGAACTTAACGGCGGAAAGATGAAGGCGAGGGCAAGGGGGGAGGCCTTTCAAGAGGAACGGCACGTCATCAAGACGGAGATCAAGGCGGTAACGTATCACCAGCTCCAGGTGAAAGAGGAAAGAGGGGGGTGGATGGCGAGGATCATATTTGACGTTTAAGGAATGGGGTAAGCCAAATGAAGATCCAAAAAATAGACGATTACCGGTGGCGTATCCCGCGGGAAGGGAAGATGCGGACCGATGGCATCGTCTACTCCAGTGAAGGGATGCTTCCCGATATCAGAACGGATCAGAGCCTCGTTCAAGTATCGAATGTGGCGTGGCTTCCGGGAATCGTGGGGAATTCACTGGCGATGCCGGATATCCACTGGGGATATGGGTTTCCCATCGGCGGGGTTGCAGCCTTCGATCTGGACAGGGGGGTCATTTCGCCCGGAGGGGTGGGATACGACATCAACTGAGGCGTGCGGATCATGCGCTCAGGTCTGAGCCGCCAAGATGTCTCGGGACGCATGAGGGAATTGGTGGAAACCCTTTTCAGAAATATTCCCTCCGGGGTGGGATCGCGTCGGAAGGACCTCAGGTTGAGCCGAGAAGAGCAGGGCAAGGTCCTCAAGAGGGGAGCCCGGTGGGCAGTCGAGAAGGGCTACGGTCTAGCTGAGGATGTGGACCACATCGAGGAGGGGGGAGCTATAGAGGGAGCGGATCCAGGCGCCGTTTCGCAGAGAGCTCTGGAGCGGGGACGTGGCCAATTGGGAACCCTGGGGTCGGGTAACCACTTCGTGGAGGTTGACTATGTGGCGGAGGTTTTCGATCAGAGGCTGGCCGATGCTCTGCGGCTGGAAAAAGGCCAGGTAACCGTGACCGTTCACACGGGATCGAGGGGACTGGGGCACCAGGTGTGCGATGATTACATCAAGGTCATGCTTCAGGCGGCAGCAAAATATGGAATCGAATTGCCCGACAGGCAGCTCTGTTGCGCCCCCATCGGCTCCAATGAGGGCAAGCGGTACTGGGCGGCCATGGCTTGCGCGGCTAATTTTGCCTTTGCAAACCGGCAGATGATTACTCACTGGGTGAGGGAGACCTTTGAACGGGTGATGGGGATGGGCCCCAAGCAACTTCAGTTGGACCTCATCTATGACGTCTGCCACAATATAGCCAAATTCGAGGAGCACGAGGTGGATGGACGCCGGAAAAGGGTTTGTGTCCACAGGAAGGGGGCGACCCGCGCTTTTCCGCCGGGCCATGGCGACATACCCGACGACTATCGAGACATCGGGCAGCCCGTTCTCATCCCGGGAGAT
>DAOVIU010000240.1 GCA_030673585.1 Pseudomonadota bacterium
GGCATTAAAGTCGGGGGTAGATCCCAAGAAGGTTGTCTTTTCCGGGGTGGGAAAGAGGGAAGAGGAGATAGAATATGGACTCAATTCAGGGATTTTGATGTTCAACGTTGAATCACCCCAGGAAATGAGCCGCATAGACGAGATAGCGGGAAGGATGGGCACGAGGGCCCCCGTGGCCATACGGGTCAATCCGGATATCGACCCCAAAACCCATCCCTATATCTCAACGGGGTTGAGGGAAAACAAATTCGGGATCGATTTCAATCGCTCAATGGAGGAGTATATCTTCGCCAAAGGGCTCCCCAATATTGAGATCATCGGGGTGGATTGTCATATCGGCTCCCAGTTGATCGAGATCCAGCCCTTCGTGGAGGCATTGCGGAGGTTAAAGGAGCTGGTTGACACGCTCAAAGGGAAGGGGATTGGGATCCGATATCTCGACCTCGGGGGGGGATTGGGGATAACGTATAAGGACGAAGTTCCCCCCCACCCCACGGAATACGCCGAGGCCATCGTTGAAGAGGTTTCGGAATTGGACCACACCCTGATCTTCGAGCCGGGGAGGGTCATCGTGGGGAACGCGGGGATTTTGGTGACCCGGGTCCTCTACACCAAGGAAACCGGCGAGAAGAACTTCGTCATCGTTGATGCCGGTATGAATGACCTCATCAGGCCCAGTTTATATGGTTCATTTCAGGGAATATTGCCGGTGACCGAGGAGGAAGGGGAGGAGATCGTGGCCGATGTGGTGGGTCCCATCTGCGAATCCGGGGATTTCATGGCGAAGAACCGGAGAATGCCCAAATTCAAGCCGGGCGATTTGGTGGCGGTGATGAGCGCGGGTGCCTATGGATTTTCCATGTCCTCCAATTACAACTCGAGGCCGAGGGTATGCGAAGTCCTCGCCAAGGGAGATGACTTTCGCCTGATCCGGGAGCGGGAAACCTATGATGATCTCATTCGAGGGGAGAAGATTCCCGATTTCCTGGTATAATCTTGCTCAAGCGGGCTTTTATTTATGACGACATACATATGTGCCTAGAGGAGAGAATACAAGCACATTCCAAATACTCATTTCTCAACTCTCAACAAATTCAAATGACCGAAGCCGTAAAGGGAAATACTAAACACAAATTACGAAGCTCTAAACAAATACAAAGCACTAATGATCAAATGACCAAAACGTTTGGGATTTTGTGTAATTATGTAAGGCGGTATCTATAGCATGGTCGATGGTTTGGCTTGAGAGAGGAGGCCATGGTGAAAATTCCCTTTTACAAGATGAGCGGCAGTGGAAACGATTTCATCATCATCGATAATCGGTAGAGGGTTTTGGAGGGAGTGGACCTCCCCCAATGGGTGAAGAGGGTCTGCCGGCGAGGACTTTCTGTCGGTGCGGATGGTCTGATCTTGGTTCAAAATTCACCCAGTGCTGACTTCCAATGGCGCTACTTCAATGCCGATGGCAGCGAGGCGGAGATGTGTGGTAACGGAGGGCGGTGCGTTGCGCGCTACGCTTACTTGAACGGGATTGCGGGAGGGTCTCTATGCTTCGAGACTCTCTGCGGATTAATAAAAGGCGAGGTGGTCGGAGATCGGGTGAAACTTCAAATGGGTGATCCCTCGGATTTGAAATTGGATTACGCACTATCCATCGATGGCGATGAGCACATCGTCAGCAGTATTAATACGGGGGTACCCCACGTTGTACAGATCGTTGAGGGCTTGGAAGGGTATGACGTTTCGAAGCTAGGTCCCGCGGTCAGGTATCATGGGCAATACCAGCCGGCTGGAACCAATGCTAACTTCATCGAGGTAAGGGATGAACATACCATCCATATCCGAACCTACGAGAGGGGCGTGGAGGATGAAACCCTGGCCTGCGGGACTGGGGCCGTCGCCTCTGCCCTCATCGCGGCCTCCAAGGGCTTGACCTCTTCACCGGTTTCGGTTTATCCCATGGGCGGGGAGGTACTGACCATTCATTTTCAAGAGAAGGGCAGTAGTTTCAGCGAAGTCTTCTTGGAAGGGGATGCCCGGGTAGTCTATGAGGGCGTGTTGTGGGAGGAGGCTTATGAGGATTGAACGCGGAGATCGAATACATCGGGTATTACTACGCAAGGAGAATTGAGATGATAAGGGCCATTGTGGTTGGGGCAGCTGGGAGGATGGGAGGAACGGTGGTTCGCACCATCCATGGAACGGACGGGATTGAGGTCACGGCGGCGGTTGAGCGGCCGGATCATCCTTTGCTCAATCATGACGTAGGCCAAGTGGCCGGGGTGGAGGAGATCGGGATACCCCTGATGGGGGATTTGGAGGGGGTCATCGAGAACGGCGAAGTAGTGATCGATTTTACCAACCCAGAGGTTTCCATGAGGAGCCTGGAGGTAACCTCGGGAAGTGGCGTGGCCGCGGTCATCGGCAGCACGGGATTCAATCCCGAGCATATGGAAAGGGTGGCCCAGTGGGCGAAGACAACCCAGTGTGTCCTTTCCCCCAATATGAGCGTGGGTGTCAACCTGATGTTTAAATTGGCGGGGGAGGTAGCCCGGATATTGGGCGATGAATATGACGTTGAGGTTCTGGAGGCCCACCATCGATTTAAGAAGGATTCCCCCAGCGGGACGGCTATGAAGCTAGGGGAGATCGTCGCCTCGGCCCTCAACAGGGACTTACACCATGTTGGCGTATTCGGACGGAAGGGGGTTATCGGGGAGAGAAAATCCCAAGAGATCGGAATGCAGGTTATTAGGGCGGGGGACATTGTCGGAGATCATACAGTCATTTTTGGCGGCCTGGGGGAGAGGTTGGAAATAACTCACCGGGCCCATAGCCGCGAGAATTTCGCCCGAGGGGCGATCAAAGCGGCCAAATGGGTGGTAAAACAGCCCAATGGACTCTATGACATGGCGGACGTCTTGGGCTTGAAGTGACCTTTTATGGGAGGTGGTGCGATGAAGATGCAGAAGTCCTTTCAGCTCTTCGAAGAGGCACAGAAGTATCTATGCGGAGGGGTGAATAGTCCGGTACGAGCCTTCAAGGCAGTGGGGATGACTCCCCTTTTTATCGAACGCGCCCAGGGTTCCAAGATTTACGACGTCGACGGAAACGAATACATCGACTATGTCGGGTCATGGGGCCCCATGATCCTAGGCCATGCCCATCCCGAGGTGGTTGCCGGATTGAAGAAGGCGGCGGAATGGGGTACCAGCTATGGAGCGCCTACGGAGTTAGAGGTGGAGCTGGCAAAAAAGGTGACAAAGGCCTTTCCCTCTATGGAGCAGGTAAGGATGGTTAGCTCTGGAACTGAAGCGGCCATGAGCGCTATCCGCCTGGCAAGGGGATACACGGGGAGGGACAAGATTATAAAGTTCGAAGGATGCTACCATGGACATGCCGATAGCCTCTTGGTCAAAGCGGGCTCTGGGGCCACAACGCTCGGGATTCCGGATAGCAAAGGGGTCCCGGGCGATTTTGCACAGAATACCCTTACTGCCACCTTCAACGATCTCCGGTCCGTGGAGGAGCTAGCCGAGGCCCAGGGCGAGAAGATCGCCTGTATTATCCTGGAGCCCATTGCCGGAAATATGGGGGTTATTCCCCCGGAGGAGGGATTTCTGGAAGGACTGAGGGGCATATGCGATGATAAGGGAATCCTCCTCATCTTCGATGAGGTGATAACTGGATTCAGGGTCTCCTATGGAGGGGCTCAAGCCCTCTACGGGGTGAGGCCGGACATGACGTGTTTGGGAAAGATAATCGGAGGAGGATTGCCGGTGGGGGCCTTTGGCGGCAGGCGGGAGATTATGGAGAGGCTCGCCCCATCCGGCGACGTCTATCAAGCGGGAACC
>DAOVIU010000040.1 GCA_030673585.1 Pseudomonadota bacterium
ACAGTTCAAGGGTCTCCTTAAGGGGAATGCCCCTGGGAACTCTAGCGGCTCGCCCATCCACCTCTATGCTCACATATCCACCCGCTTCTGCCTCTACCATGCGGACGGCACCATGGGGACAACCGACCGCACATGCTTTACAACCGATACACTCCTCATGTCTACAGAGGAACTTACGACAGTAACCACAATTGCGACACTGTTCATCGTCTCTATGGGCAAGAAACGGGCTCACGAAACGCTCCTCAAATTCCCGGGTCTAATCTGAAGAGCTCCAGGGCATTCTGCGTAGTCTTCCGCGCTACTTCTTCGGGCTCCATACCCTTCAAATCGGCAACCATGAAAAGCGAAGTCAAAAGGTTCTTGGGTTCCGATGCGACCCCACGATATGCCTGGGGTGCATCCGTCTCGAGGAGCAACCCCTCGATGGGCATTCGCTTGATTGACTTCCGATGCCTCGGGCTATATGCCAGGGCAGGGGTCGCGGAAATCGAGTACCCCTTTTCGATAATTCTGCTCAAAACATCCATGGGGCCACTATACCAGTGAAAAACCGCCTTTTCCAAACCGGCCTCACCGACCATGGTGAGCGCCTCCTTCCATGCTCCCCTGGCATGGACGATGACGGGCCTATTTCGGTTTACAGCAAGCTCTAAGATCCGGTGAAATGCCCGGATCTGAAGTGTCTTATCAGTTTCCGCCTTGAAATCCAACCCCACTTCCCCGAGGGCCACACACCGCCCAACCTCCCTATCCAATGCATCGAGGGTGGCTTCGAGCTTGCCCGCCTCGATTTGCCAGGGGTGAAAGCCCAGGGCGGGAAAGAGATAACCGGGAAAGGTTTGGGCAATCTGAAGGACCCTTTGGTTGGATACGAGATCGGATCCTACGCCGATAATTGCGTTGACGCCTGCCGATTGAGCCCGTCGAATTACGCCCTCTAAGTCGGCAAGCTCATCAATATGGACGTGGGTATCGATCAGGGAATAGTTCTCCATTTCCATGACCATGCCTTGAAAGTCCCTGAAAAGGCGGGGAAAGGAGCTCTGAGAACGAAATTATATAGTGTTGCAGTGCTGCGGTGCCGCAGTCATGCCGTTAGGGCGGTACGTATTTCAATTCAGGTGCGTGCAGAACTCCAACTCCAAGGTTTAAGCCTGAAAAGCGATTTATGGAACGAAGCATTGTACAGGCGCGCATTTGCGGTGAAGGGGTTTTGAGAATGCTCGGAAGAATATTTTGAGCGGTGAAGAACTCCTTTTTCATAAATCTCATCTGGGATTTAAGACGTTACCCGGCACTCAGGAAAAAAGAGCTGAAGCCGAAATTGTGGGAATCCGTCGAGAGGACTTGATATGGTGGAAATCGCAGTTATATTTTGTGGTTATTTCCTTCTCTATAGGGAGAAGTGGTCGGACGCCCCTTGTAAAATCACTGGGTAAGGACCAGGTTGATGGCCTCATCCATCTTCTGGATGAACTTGAACTCCATCTCCTTCTTGATCCTCTCGGGAATTTCCTCCAGATCCTTTTCGTTCTTCTTGGGAAGGATGATGGTATGGATGCCAGCACGTTTTGCCGCCAAGACCTTCTCCTTAATGCCTCCCACGGGCAAGACCAAACCCCTAAGGGTTATCTCCCCCGTCATGGCGACATCGCTTCGAACGGGCCTTTTGGTAAACAGCGAGGTTAGTGCAAGGAATATGGTCAATCCAGCGGAAGGGCCATCCTTGGGAATGCCTCCGGCGGGAACGTGGATATGGATGTCGGCTTTATCGTAAAAATCCTCCTTGATTCCCAAGTCCTTGGCCTTGGATCGGACGAAGCTCAGGGCAGCCTGGGCCGATTCCTTCATCACATCTCCCAATTGCCCTGTCAGAGTCATGCTTTTCTCCCCTTTCATCTTTGTTGCCTCTACGAAAATGATATCGCCCCCGGTAGGAGCCCCGGCAAGGCCTGTAGCCACTCCAGTTTCGGCTGTCCTCTCGGCCACTTCCGGGAAAAACTTCACGGGGCCCAGAAATTTATGAAGGGTTTCCGAATCGATAACCGCCTTTTCCTTTTTGCCCTCAGCCACTTCCTTGGCAACCCCCCTGCAAACAGCGGCAATCTCCCTCTCCAGGTTCCTCACCCCCGCCTCACGTGTGTACGAGGTTATGATGGAGGTGAGGGCATCGTCCTGAAATTCGATATGGTCGCCCGTCATGCCGTGCTCACTGAGCTGCTTTGGAATGAGAAACTCCTTCGCGATCATCAATTTCTCGTATTCACTGTATCCCGGAAGCTCGAGTACCTCCATCCTATCCCTGAGGGTCTGATGAATCGTCTCCAGGACATTGGCGGTGGTGATGAACATCACCTTGGAAAGGTCGAATCCCACGTCGATATAGTGATCCGAGAATGAGAAGTTCTGCTCGGGATCCAAGACCTCCAACAGGGCCGATGAAGGATCGCCACGGAAGTCCATCCCGATTTTGTCTACTTCGTCCAGCATAAAGACGGGATTATTGGAACTGGCTCTCTTGATCCCCTGGATAATCCTCCCCGGCAAGGCCCCGACATAGGTCCTTCTATGCCCCCTTATCTCTGCCTCATCCCGTATCCCGCCCAATGATATTCGAACGAACTTACGGCCCATTGCCCGGGCAATGGATTTCCCAAGAGATGTCTTCCCAACCCCCGGAGGGCCGACGAAGCATAGGATGGGGCCCTTCATGTCGTCCTTGAGTTTTCTCACGGCCAGGTATTCCAGAATCCGCTTCTTAACCTTCTCCAGATTGTAATGATCCTCCTCTAGTATCTTCTGGGCATTGGAAATCTCCAAGTTATCCTTGGTGCTGTTGGACCAAGGAAGCTCAACGAGCCAATCCAGGTAGGTTCGCGCGACCGTATATTCTGCCGAGGCAGGGGGAATTTTGGAAAGCCGATCCAGCTCCTTCTCCGCCGCCTCTAAAGCCTCCGGTGGCATCTTAGCCTTTGCAATCCGTTCCTTCAATTCCTTAATCTCGGCCGTGTGCTCATCCAGTTCACCCAGCTCCTTCTTGATGGCCTTCAACTGCTCCCTGAGGTAGTACTCCCGCTGGGTCTTATCCATGTCCTCCTTCACCTGGGATTGGATCTTGTTGCCCAACTCCAAGACCTGAACCTCCCGGTTCAGCAAAAGGTGAACTTGGTTGAGCCTCTCATTAACATCGATCATTTCCAGGATTCGCTGCTTTTCCGATGCGTTGATGTTTAGGTTGGACGCAATGATGTCGGCTAAAGTTGCCGGCGACTTGATATTATTGACCATCGTCCCCAATTCCGAAGTGAGGTAGGGCGCCAATTCACCGGCCTTCTGAAAAAGGGATTTCAAATTCATCATCAAAGCATCGACTTCAACGCCCTCGATCGATCCTTCTTCAACCGTTTCGATCCTTGCCTTATAGTAGGGATCCTTTTGAGTGTACTCCTTTATTTGTATCCTCGAAATACCCTGGACAATCACCCGCTGACTCCCATCCACTTCCCGAATCATCCTGAGGATAAGGGCCGCCACACCGAATCGGTGAAGTTCGTCCTCCTTTGGATCCTCGACCTTCGATCGCCTTTGAGACACAATCCCGATGATTCTATCCCTCTCCATGGATTCATCGATCAACTTCACCGATTTTTTCCTTCCGACCATGATGGGCAATATCAGCTCTGGATATAGGACAGTCCCCCGCAGCGGTAGAATGGGAAGCTCCTCAGGAATGTCAACCCTTTCTTCCTCCTCCTTATCTCCTTTTTCGGTTCCACTGGGTGCGAAGATCATAGAAACCTCCTTGTTCGTGCAATACTATCTATAATGAATTTAATCATTTATTCCTTCCCTGTCAATATGGCCCAGATGTTGGGAAAACTCGCCCTCCCAGCCTCTCCTCTTTCATTCGGTCTCGCCGGTATAGGGCTTCCCGCAAATGTTACAGACCCCTTTCTCATTGATGACGCCAATGCAGTTTCCATCACTGCACAACCTTCTGCTTTCCCAATCAACTGAAGTCTCCTTCTCAACAAGTTCCATTCCGCATCGGCAACAGTAAGAAGAATCGCTTAAATTTTCTGCACCACAGGATTCGCAAATCGAAGTCGGGATTTCATAATCGCATTTCGGACACCGAATCCCGCTTTTTCCGCCCATCACTCACCCCCCTCATCCTCGATCTCCAGGCCCTTGAGGAAGGTCCTCACTTCCCTCTTATTCTCATCAATCTCCTCCAGAAATCTCTTGAGGGAAAGATCGGGAAATAGTCGGTTTAAATCCCTGTCATTATCCGTAAAAACCCGATTTAAATCAATATCCCCTTTTTCCGCGGGCTCCTCCATCTCCGGGCCCTCCTTTGCTTTGCCATCGGTTTGGCTTCCGGCAGTGAAAATCCCATCCTCCCTTTCGTGAACGTATTGCCACCTATGAGGACCGCCTCGTCGCCGCTTTCTCAAATTTACATCGTTCCCGTAGCTCTCATGATTTCCGGGGGGGCAAACACCGGAATATCCCTAGAGCCTCAATAAAAAGAGAAGAGGAAAAGCAAAACACCCCGCTTCCTTTCCTCTCCTTCAGGCTCTCGTTAAGGTAATTATTGCAAAGTTTTGCCCCAGGGTCAACCGGAACGCATAGTTGCAGGAAAAACTTTCCCGCCTGTAAGCAGTGCTTGACAAAAAATGTCCCTCTTCACGAATTTTTTCCATTTTCGGGAGCACCTCTTGGAGTTTCATCCCTTAACCAGTATAAATTCGTATAATTTTGGCCTTTCCAAGTGGCATGTGTTTTGCTATTACCTAAATTTGAGACCCAGTCCCCGGGGACAAAGTCAACCATGCGAGCCTTCACGGCAAGGGTTAAATCCCCCGGAGGGGTGAAAGCTATGACCAGGAGGTAGGAAATAGTGGATCAGCGGTATGTCTCAAAAGGTCCATGCCTCGGAGGAACATACGCGGCACAAAGGCGATATCGAGAAAATCTGAAAAAGGTTACGGGCCCCATGATCAGCCATCCGGACTATGGCGAGATTTTCCTTCTACGACCAGACGAGATTCCCCATTCAACCCTCTTCCTATTCGATGTCAACAAATTCTGGTTTATCGATATGAAGGAAAATAAGAGGACAAAAAAAATGACCATCCGCCCTTTCATCCATAAAATGAGAGGATATTGGTTTCCCGTGTAGTTTCACGAGACGACACTTCCGACAATCTCCCACCGGTCCCTTCAAGATTTCGCAGGTTCATCCCTTACCCATCTCCCACGCCTCTTTCCCCTCCCATAAACACATGGCCACAGGTCTCACATGTCAAGACATGAAAACAGTCCTGAGAAGCTAAATCGCAGCGAAAGTTCACCTGAAGATCATGCCCCCCGCATTTGGGACACCCACTCACCTTCATCTTTTTCTCCAATTCAGGCTCCAATTCCTCAACGGTCTGGCTCTTCGTGTTCACCTCAAAAACATTTCCACAGTGCAGGCATTTAGCCGTATAAATACATCCGTCTTGACCTAAGTCACACCTCAGGACGAGGTCCAGCCGAGTGTTGAAACACAGAGGACATCCTACCTTTTGCAATTTTAGTTGAACTTCCGTTAACTTATCCATCTTCTCTCCCATTTTTCTCCCAATCCCTCATAACAGTAAGATGAAGTAACTCACAAAGAAGGAGAGGGCCAGTACCCCCACAATGGTGGTAATCTTCTTGATCTCATACATATTGTCGTTCGCCTGCTCAATGGAGAAACCGACTTGGATAACCCCTTTGGTTTCCCCATGGAGAATCAGCGGGCGAGAAACTCTCCGAATGTCCCTTTCGGAGATCCTCCTGTTATCCCGATATTGGGCGAGGAGCTTATTCCCCCGAGTGATTTCGATGAAGATGATATCCCTCTCCCTTCCAATCTCCCCCGTATACCTCTCCAACAATTTCGGATCTCGATTGATGGCATGATCTTCGTTTAGGATGGACAAAATCTTGGCTATGCTATGTCCCCGAATGGTAGTATTCTTGATCATAACATCCTTTTCTGCCATGAAAGCCATAAAACCAAATCCGAATATGGCGACAAAAGAAATGACGGCGATGGCCACGGCAAATCCGAATCTGGATCTCACCGCCTGTCTAATCTTGCCCAATTCCATAGTGCTCCCCTTTAGCCGATGACGGGGAAAGGGTCAATGAACATATCCAGGGCCCTTCTCCCCCTTCTTCAACATCCTCTCCAATTGGATCTCCTCTTTGATTTGACGCCTATACCGCTCAATCTCCGCTTCGGTGTATTCGGCCAGGTTCTCAAATTCGGTCATATCAATTTGGATGTCGAGTAATATGCCCGAACACCTCTAAAACCGCCTTTGAAGCCCTGGAATTTTCAAAAGGTTATCCCGTTTTCCATAGATTCTACAATCCCCACGCCTCCATGATCCAAACCACTGAAAGCCTACTTCTCCTGTTAGGAAAAATCGGGGATTTGGATTCGCGGATCCTGGCGGCTCACCTTCCCGGTTGGACCAAGTCCAAAAGGGTGCTGGATATTCTCTCCAGCTTCCTCATGATCTCCGCTTCGGTTTCCCGATCGTCCTTTCTCCTGCCCAACTGGAATTGAAGCTGCCTCACCTCCAGAATTTCCTTCGCGGTAGCGTCGAGCTTACCGTCCAGGATATCGATAATAATATCCAGCTCATCCGATAGGTTTTGGATGAAGACGTCCGCTTGTCTTCGACTACCCTTTCTTCTATCGACTTGATTCTCGGTCATAACTGCCTCCCAGATAGTGACACCTTGTCTCCGTTCCCCCCAATCAACATTAGGAGTTTGAACCTTATTTGTCAAACTATTTTTGTGATTTCAGGCCTCTCCCCGGGGCCTCCTCAACGTGAGAGACCCCACTGCTCCGGTCATCGAAACGCCCGAGGCAAGGGCAAATGAAAGGGTGAAGGAATCGGTCATATCGGCAAAAAGACCCCCCACATATGGGCCAATGGCCTGCCCAATACCGAAGAATACCGTGATAAATCCCAGTCCGGCCGGGGCCAACCTCGGACCCACATAGTCTCCTGCTGCCGCCGCCATAATGGTGGGTATGGCCCATGCCGTGAGGCCGAAAAAAACGGCGGAGACATAGAAAGCTCCCGGTGAACGGAACAAGGCAAAGATCCCATAGGATATAGTTAGAGCCACATAGGCCAGGGCTGCTCCCCCCCTTCTACCAATAACATCAGAAATTCCTCCCCAGAGAAGGCCGCAAAAGATGCTGAGGAAGCCGAGAAAAGTGAAAAGCCTACCTGCCTCACTATTTGTCCATCCCATCTCTTTCACGAGAAAGGTGGCAAAAAAGTTGATATAGATGACATAGGAAAATCCAAATATGAGATAGATGACCCCGAGATACCACACCGATCCGAGTTTGTAGACCTTTCCCCATTCAAGTCCTTTGGTCTTTTGCCCTTCCGATTTGTCCTCTGACGCGCCTGAACCTAACTGTTTCAGTCCCAGGTCTTCCGGGCTGTTTCTGAGAAAACCCCACGTGATCGCTGCCAGAACGAGCACGATGACCCCGAGGTAATACCAGCAGAATCGCCAGCCTTCTGCCCCATAAGCGGATAGGAT
>DAOVIU010000066.1 GCA_030673585.1 Pseudomonadota bacterium
CGGTCCGGAGAGTCCTGATAAGGTCTCCCGCATTGGGGGTATCCCCGTGGATACAAATGCTCTTTGCCTCAAACTCAAGATCCGCACCGTCAGCCTTGGTTACCTTTCCCTCCCGAAGATACCTCAGAACCTTCTCCGTACATTTCCCAACGTCAATGGACCGGTCTTCGTGGCTCAAGAGCTTGGAAATCGACAGTTGGCCGTCCGCGGCATAGTCGAGATCGGCGTAAAATTCGGGCACCACGGTCAATCCCAAATCCTTTGCGTGCTCTTCATACTTAAAGAGCCCTGAAGGACCCGGACAGTAAACGAGAAGGTTTGGGTCCACGGCTCTTATCCCCTCCAGCACGGCCCGCGATTGGGTATCGTCAAACTTGGAGAACGTGAACAGGGCACCGTGAGGTTTGACATGATGGAGCTTTAAACCCACAGCCTCCACAAACGCCTTGAGGGCCCCCACCTGGTATATGATGTAGTTCCGTGCATCCTCTGCGTTAATGGCCATAAACCGGCGGCCGAAACCCAAAACGTCGGGAAACCCCGGATGGGCACCGATCGCGACATTATGATTCTTGAGCAGATCCACGGTCTTCTTCATTGTGGTGGGATCTCCCGCATGAAACCCGCACGCAACGTTAGCAGCCGTAATATACTTCACGGCGATTTCATCATTTCCGAACTTGTAGAGGCCAAAGCTCTCCCCCATATCGCAATTTAAATCGATCCTGCTCATCACGTTCGATCACCCCCTCTCAGGATGCTGGCTTCGCTGATCAACTCCTCTTTTCTCCGCATAATTTCGACGGCTTCTTCGTCGGTTACAGCACTGAAGGTCACGATATCCCTTGGCTTAACCTGTGCAACCAAAGAGAGATCCGTGCTGATGACCGTTGCGATTTTCGCATATCCCCCCAATCCAGGGCCCTCTACGGAGCATACGATGGGTTCAACACCACCCGGGACCTGAATTCCACCAACGGGGATCGTATCGCTCACAATGTTGGATGGGTCCGTACCAGCCACTTTAACCACGTATTCAGGCCTCGGTTTGAAATCGAGTTTTGGTCCGATAAACCTGACTCCCATTCGATCCATGGTAATGGATGCCCTCCATTCGCTCTTCAGGAAGAGCTTCACGCTCTCCTCTTTGAAGAGGTAATCCTGAGGACCCATGATCACATGGATTGTCCATGTATTGCCAAATTTCGGGATGACCTCTTGGCGAACATATCGCCCATCAAGGGTTTCAAGAGGGGTTTTAGGGTCCTTTACCTTCAACGTATCCCCGCGCTTGAGGCCACGGCCCTCTACCCCCCCCACTTGACCCCTCACGAAGGTGGACCTGCTGCCCAAAAAGCGCGGCACATCAATCCCCCCGGCTACGCAGAGGTAGCTCCTTACCCCCTGCTTCGTCGTCCCAAAGGACAGGATACTACCCTTCTTGAGACGAATAAATTTCCACATGGGGGCGGGGTTACCATCCAGCATGGGGGACATGTCAGCTCCCGTAATGGCTATGACCAAGTCATCCAGCGCCCTCAGCTTTGGCCCTACTAACGTCATCTCCAAGCCAGCCTCGCTATTTTCCTCGCCGATGAGGAAGGGACCACCTCGCCGATTTCCCACGAGGAGGTTTCCGATCCTAAAGGAGAAATTATCGAAGGCCCCCGAGGGTGGAATTCCCCGGGAAATATATCCTGGCCTTCCTACATCTTGAACTATGGTTAATAATCCGGGTTCGATTACTTCTAGCACGATTGCCCCTCATGATGGTTAGCCTTTATAGTCAATTATTCGGAAAATCCCCTCTTCCACCTCATACTGATAAGTGCCTTCTTCGACCTCCTTTCTGACCCGATGATATTCCCCCTCCGGGATGGGATAGAATTCCACCCTGTCCGTGGCCTTCATCAAGATCGGGTCATCCTTGAAGATGGGATTCCTCTGCTGCGAGTCATAAATGTCGATCGGAGTTCTCCCTACCAATTGGAATCCACCAGGGGCTCTAACCGAATGGGTCGAGACGGAATTCCCCGCGATGGTCACCGATCTCTCGTAGGTCCATTTCCTCGGAGTAGTCCATTTAGGAACCTTGAGCGTAATCTTGTGGGGTTCTAACGGCAGAGACCCGAAAGTCCCCAGGAGGAAAGCCGTCCCCGCAATCCAATATCTGGTACTGGTATAAACACGGATGAATTCATCAACGCTCACCCCGTTCAATTTCGCTACAAATTGAAGGTTATTCTCCACCCCATGGGCCTTGGCGCACTCATCAGACCATGAATCATCAAACCAGACCGGGACTTTGATCAGGCGTGACGGAAGTTCGGTCAACTCATCCAAGTTCTCTTCCGCTTCTATCCCCCCCAACACCTGGATCAAACGTCGCTTCTCTATTTTGAGGGGATCAAAAACAACTCCCAAGGAGCGGACCGTGGGAAGGGTTTCCACAATCCCATTGATCCCCCTCTTCTTAATGGCCAGATTCAAGGCGTTCACCTTGAAACTCAACGGTATATCAGATGTGTCGCCGTATTCTACGGCGATATATAGATCGCCTAGATCTCTATAAAAGGGTTTATTAAATGTGGCCAAATTTCCCTCCCTTGAGCGACAGCACCTTTTCACGTCGCCTATATCCTGAGTAGTTCTTAATATATCCCTACAGATTCGATGTCAAGGGATTTTTGATAGGAGAAATCCAGTCTGGGACGATAAAAAAACGTCTTGACCGATCGCCCCATTTCTGCTATAGAACGACTTTAAAGAAAGAGCGAATCCACGGATTATCCTGAAAAAAAGGAGGTGATGGGGAAGACAAAATTTTCAGATTCATACACGCTGAGTAAGGAGTATACTCAAAAAGGGGGGTTAGATATGAGAAAGAAAATTTTTTGTCTGTTTATTGCTACCTTGTTGGCGGTGAGTCTCTTATGTGGTATGGCATCAGCAGCTAAGGTTAAGGTGACGTTTTCATCAATCGGGTACCTTTACACTCCATTTTTTGTGGGACAAGACTTAGGGTTCTTCAAGGAGAATGGATTGGAGGTCGAGGAGATAAGGACTGGAAGCGGTTCAAAAGCAGCCACAATCGTTATTTCAGGAGATGCCCAATTTTATCTGGGGACCGTTGACAAGATTACCAAGGCAAAGGCAAAGGGTAAGGATCTCTTGGCCGTTTGTGCAATGTTGACCAAGATGGGGAGTACTTTAGCCATTCGGAAGGGGGTAAAACCGGGTATCGAAAAACTTCCCCTGGAGAAGAGAATTCCCCAGATAAAAGGCCTGACGATTGGGGTTACCGGAAGAGGGAGCGGTACGGACGTCCTCGCTCGATATATCATCAAGAATTACAGCGATCTCGATCCAGAGAGGGATGTCAATCTCATGCCCATCGGGAAATCGAGCGCCTATTATGCGGCCATGAAGACGAACAAGGTTGACATTATTGTACGTTCCGAACCCGTCCCCGCGTATTGTGTTAAGAACTTTGGCGCCAGATACTTCGTAGACATCATAGGGGGTGAGATTCCCTTCTTCAGTGACTATCTCTATATCTCCGTTGTCGGGAGCAAGGATTATATCGAGCAACATCCAGATATAACCAGGGCTTTCGTGAAGGGCATGGTCAAGGCAGAGCGTCTCATCAGGGAAAACCCGGACAAGGCATTACAGGTAATGAAAGAAAGGATGCCAAAGGTCGACCCAGGTCTCCACGATTTAATCTGGAAGTCCCACAAGTTAGCCTATGCGGCCGATGGGAGAATTACCAAATCAGGTGTCGATGCAGGGCAGGAATTCATCTTGTTCTTGAAGAAGGTCAAGAAGAAATATCCATTCGATGAGATAGCCACTAACAAATATTTACCCTAAAGAATATAGGGCTCGAATTGGGCAGCCAGCAGCCAAAGGGATCAACACTAGTAATCCTCTTCTGCTTCATAGCAAATAACTGAACAAAGCTGCTGGCTGCTTCTTTCTTTTGGGGTAAAGTGAATGCCTGACAAAATAGTACTGAGGAACATCAGCAAGGTTTTTACGAGGGATGAGAGGGAATTGCAGGCCTTGATCGACATCAATATCGATGTCAAGGAGGGGGAATTCCTCTCCATTGTCGGTCCCAGTGGATGCGGCAAATCCACGTTATTGAATATTATTGCGGGCCTCCTCAGGCCAACGACGGGAGAGATTTCCCTGGATGGCCAATTGCTGAAAGGCATCAATACCAAGATTGGCTATATCACTCAGAAGGACAACCTGCTACCCTGGAGGACAACACGGGAAAATATCGAAATCGGCCTGGAGATTCGAGATGTATCCAAATCGGAGCGAAAGTCACAGGCCATAGAGCTTATAAATCGTGTGGGATTAGCCGGGTTTGAGGATCATTTTCCCAACGAGTTATCAGGGGGCATGCGCAAACGCGCTTCGCTAGCGCGTACGTTAATTTATAATCCGGATGTCTTACTCATGGACGAGCCCTTTTCTGCCGTAGATGCTCAAACGCGACTGATATTGGAAAATCAATTGCTGGAGCTTTGGGGCGGTACTGGTAATACAATCCTTTTCGTTACCCATGACCTGGAAGAAGCCATATCCCTTTCAGATCGAGTCATAGTCTTCTCTGCCCGCCCTGGGACCACCAAGACAGTGAACTCCATACCCCTTGTCAGACCGAGAGATACCATTAAGATCCGGTTCAATGAGGATTTCATCAAAATATATGGGGGTATCTGGAAGGATCTTGAAGAGGAGGTGGGAAAGGCCGAGGAACTGAAGACAAAGGCGGAATTGGAGAAAATGGAGCGCGATCAAGAAGGTTTTAGTACCTCCTTTGATGAAAATACCGGTCTCTGAGGATTTTCTCGATCATAGGGAGGATCATGAAGGAAAAGAGTAAGGGGATTATCAAACTCAATACCCAGCGGATCTTATTCGGCATTGGGTTGTTGCTCCTTTGGGAGTTAATATCAGGTGAACCTGCTTATCTTACGGTTGACTTAAAGGTCTTCACGCTTCGTATTCCCTACAAAATCGAGCCCTTTTGGATCAGCTGCCCCTCTGAAATTATTTCCAGACTTTTTGAACTGGCAAAAAGCGGCCAATTGACCTTTCACCTATCCATAACCGTATTTGAGATGATTGTTGGTTTCATCATAGGGGCGTCACTAGGAATTCTCCTTGGATTCTGGTTGGGGCGCAAAGCTACCCTTGCCAAGATAGTCGATCCCTATATCATGGCGGTATACAGTTTACCCAAGATTGCATTGGCACCCCTTTTCATCCTCTGGTTTGGGATTGGGGTCGATATGAAGATCGCCATTGCAGCTATTATCGTCTTTTTTCTGGTTTTCTATAACACCTTGGGGGGGATAAGGTCAGTGGACCCTGAGCTTGTGGATGTCATCAGGGTGATAGGGGCCAACGAAAGGGAGATCCTCCGAAAGGTGATATTACCCTCAACTTACCCCTGGATTTTTACGGGATTTAAGCTGGGTATACCCTACGCCATGATTGGAGCCGTTGTGGGAGAACTCATCGCTACGAACAAGGGGATGGGGTATTTGCTCATGGAGTATTCTGGCTGGTTCGACACGGGGGGGGTATTTGCAGTCCTGTTTGTTCTGATGATTGTAGCCACAATACTCAATCTCGCCGTAAACTTCGCGGAAGACCATCTCATGCGGTGGCGACACGGCCTCCCATCTTAGCAACCCGAAGATAAAAGGGACGGTTGTTCTGTTTTCTAAAATGTACTCCCCCCACTATGAAGTGAAGTAGGATGGGCACTGGCTTTCGAATATTCCTCGTCGATGATCATGACTCCCTGCATCGCCTTCCAATGGCACGTTATCTGCGATTGCGCCGGCGTGAAGCGGGGGAAAGTCTCCCGCAGTATGCCGGAAAACGGGTGCGGTGTGCGATGGTAGTTTTGGAAGTGGTAGGGCGAAAGCCAATTAGCATGATCCATATCGACTACTACATGCTGACTTTCGACGATGAGGGACGTGTAGATCCTGCTGAGCTGGAAAAGGAGGCGCGCCTTGCTGTCGAGGTTCTGCCACCTTATATAGATGAAGAACAATCCGGGCGGGTGATTGACGCGCGGACTCACTTTGCCAAGAAACGCTACGAACACCAATTCAAATGGACACCTACCCCAGAAATACAGGCAGCAATCGTATCCGAGATATTCAATAAAGAGCCTGCTTGAATTGTCATGAGGTGTATCGACCCATCGACATAGCTCAGGGTACATGGGTCGACAAGCTCAGGGCAGCTGATCTCCATCGTTAAAAAAAGTTACGTTACCCACTGATTTTGTGTTCATGGAGAAATTCGGTGACGTATCTCGCAACCTCGGCGGGTTTCTTAATAACACAGTATGAAGCCGCGTGGGCCTGTGGCAAGGTCTCGTAGTCCCTTATGAATGTTGTATCCCTAAAGAATCTGATGGATGGCTATAATCTTTCGCCCGTCAGGAAATAGTTCTTGAGCTTTTCCAGATTCAATTCA
>DAOVIU010000091.1 GCA_030673585.1 Pseudomonadota bacterium
AGGAGAAAAACCGGGCACGTCTGGAGACCGTCTGCATCAACCAGAGGGGTGAAACCGTCCTCACCGGCGAGGCCTTGGTGATACTCCCGGCGTAAAGCCAATGGATGAATTAAAGAGGCCTGCAAGCAGGGGAGATGAATTCCCTCACTCCATTACCCCGCTCATTCATGCGGCTAAGAGCGCGGTGGTCCTCCCTTCCGAAACGTTGAAAATGTTACCGTTATATATATCTGCTCCGGATAGCGCCTATTGATAATGGATTCCCGCGGCCTCACTATTTTTGACTTGGAATTATAAAAGGTGTAAAGTAGAAATCATAGGTGTAAGGGAGAGGTGATGTAACGAAAAGGGATGATGATTTCAATGGGGGGAACATTCATGGATGAGAGCCAACAGTCAAGGGGTTTTTCCCAATTGGTGAAATATGGCATCCCCGTGCTCATTGCCGTAGTGGTTGGGGCCTTTTTTCTCTTCAAATATGGCCCCTGGCAAAAACCCAAGACCGAGGAGATTGAACGGGAGGCAGCAAAGCGCATCGAAGACCTCAAGGGGGAGCTCCGCGAGCCCATAGACATGGAGAGGGCGGATCACTTTGTGGATGCCAAAACGGTTCTCTCAAGGAAAGACCGGCGAATCATTACCACAACGCCGAAGACCCTTCTGGAAGATCTATCCGTTGGGCCCAAGTCCGAAATCAAGGTCCTGTTTGAAGAGGAGAAAACGAGTATAACCACCCCTCGCGAGATCTGGGAAAACCGAACCATCCACCCGGATACTCCCATTCGCATTCTCAAGGAAGGCGGAGTCGTCGTAGAGACCACCCCCCGGAAGCTCATGGCTGACCCATCCCTCACTCCAGACACGCCGATCAAGATTATCGAAAAGGTGGAGAGGGTAGCTGTCACCACCCCGGAAGAACTCCGGAAGATGGTCCCAAGCCCGGATACTCCCATCAAGGTAATCGTGGAGAAGCCGGGAGAAGCCTTGACGCTCGCCCAGCTTCTTCCGGGGGAAGGGGAGCTTGGGAAAGACACCTTTTACGTTCACGCTGTGACCAGGGACGATGCTCAGGGCATCTGGGGCATCATCCAGCATGGCCTTATGGATCAGTTCCTCAAGGGAATTCCGGTGGCCGCTGAAGAGGGGGTTGCGGAAAGGAAGGTTTTAACCTTGGAGATACCGGAAAAGGCAGATGAACGTCGTGAAAACGGGTACAGTTCCTTCCTCGGGAACATTCTGGACAAAAAAACAAGGGAATCCTACGTCTATAACTATTCGGACGGCCGCATGGGCAGGAACCCGGACTACATCTCCCCGGGTCAGGAAGTGGTGATTTGTCGCTTTTCCAAGGAGGAGCTGGTGGAGATTTACAAGTACTTTGCCCGGAATTCCTGAAATCCTTATGCTGTGGTGAGCAGAGATGGGTGCACGGATAAAGAATCGCCCCTGGGTTTTTCCCCTTCTTATGTTCGTTCTTTTTTGGCTAGCCTCACCTTTAGCTGGGGAAGAAAGGGCCGACTTTTACGTGAACCTGGGTCTCAGCTACTATGAGATAGGCCATTTTGATAAGGCTGTGGAGAGATTCCAGAAGGCCCTGGAGCTTGATCCCAATTTCCCCCGGCTTCGCGGCCTCCTCGGGTCGGCACTCCTTCAGAGTGGTAAGATCGATGGGGCAATTGAGGCATACAAGGAACAAATCGCCCGGACTCCCAAGGTAGCTCAATTCCATTTCAATCTTGGACTGGCTTACCAGCGGAAGGGACTTCCGGGGGAAGCAATAGCGCGATTCGAGAGGGCAGTGGAGCTGGACGGGGGACTTCTCGAGGCCCATCGGGCCCTGGGACTGAGCTATCTCGAAGGGGGAGACCCCTCCAGTGCCGTTTCTGCCTTTGAGCAAGCAATCTCCCGTGATGCCTCATCCTGGGAGGATTACTACAACCTCGGTGTGGCCTTTTATCGTCAGGGGAAATTCGAGGACGCGGCTCGCTCATACCAACAGGCCCTCGTGTTCAATCCAAAAGGGACCGGCATTCATGTGGCGCTGGGAAAGACCTATGCCAGGCTGGGAAAGATGGATCTTGCCTTGAAACAGTATAAGAGTGCGCTGGATGCACGGCCTCTGGACCCGCAGGTTCACTATGAACTCGGCCTCCTGTACCGGCTCCAGGGCAATAACAACATGGCCATGGCCGAATTCGAAATTGCCCTCACCCATGGCCCGAACCACTTCGATGCTCGGACAAAACTGGCCGATCTCTTGGTGGAGATGGGACAATTAGAGGCGGCCATTGAGGCTTACAATAGGGTCCTCCAGGTGCGCCCCAATGCAGTTGATGCCCGGTTAGGGATGGGACTTGCCCTACGGGAAAAGGGGATGTACGGCGATGCCCTCAATTACCTCCTTGCGGCAAAGTCGCTCAACCCCGACCGGGGCGATATCCGGTTTCACCTAGCCCTTTGCTATGACCTCCAGGGCCAGTACGACAGGGCCCTCCCCGAGTACGAGGCGGCCATAAAGACGGACCCATCCAACGCCGAAGCCCACTTCAATCTGGGTGTGATCTATTATGCCCGAGGCGAAAAAACAAAGGCTGAAATCTACTATCGAAAGGCGATCGAGAGGAAGCCCGATTTCGTTGAGGCGTACAACAATCTTGGAATCCTTTACGGCGAGAAGGGCTTGGATCGGGAAGCCCTCCAGTTCTACGAAAAAGCGGTTGCCGTGAAGCCCGATTTTGTCGAGGCCGTCAACAACATGGGGGTCATCTATCGGAAAATGAAATCATACGACGAGGCCCTTAAGCTCTTTGAGAAGGTCGTTCGGCTGGATCAGGGTTTCTCCAAGGGATACTACAACCTGGGTACCGTTCTTGACGCATTGGGGGAATATACCAAGGCCGCTGAGGCCTACCGGAAGGCGATCGAAATCGACCCGAACCAGAGCGATGCGTATTACGGCCTTGGTACTGTTCTGCAGAGACAGGGCCATACAGAAGAGGCCATGGGGGCTTATCGGAGAGCGATGGGAACCAACCCCCGGGATGTCCAGGCGCGATTCAAGCTGGCAGAAGTTTTGGCATCTCAGGGCCGTTACGACGAATCGATCGAGGAGTACAAGGCGATTCTGAATGATGAACCCAAAAATGCGGAAATCCTGAACAACCTAGGGGTCGTCTACTTCAGAAAGAAATCCCACGAGGAGGCACTGCGGTACCTTCTCAGGGCGGTAGAGATTGATCCTAACGTTGGCTATATTCATAACAACCTCGGTATGGTCTACGCCGAGATGGGGATGCATGACAAAGCCAGGGATGAATACGAGAAGGCTATCGCGGCCTCGGAGAGGAAATCGTCGACTCCTTAGAGCCAACGCGGGGGGTCCGTGAAAAAAAAGAGGCTGATTCCATCCCTTCTGTTCTCGCTTCTCATTCACCTGGGAGTTCTGACCTGGATCGATTTATACTTCGTCCCCACCCCGGGCCTGCCTGAGAGGCGTGATATCATTCCGGTTGATATGGTCATCATGAAAGAGAAGGAGGGGAGATCTCCGAGGAGCGACCTTGCGATTAAGGAAACCGAATCTTCAAAGAAGCCCCTCATTGCCAGGGCTGAGATAGCCAAGGGAACGCCAAGCATCACCCCCGCGGAGGATTTTCCCGGTCCCATCCCCAAGGAGGGCACCTTTAAGCCCAGCCTGAGCGTGGAACAAGTCCCAACAGCCGGTGTCCTCCCCGCAGGACAGGAGGGAAAGGAGGTGGAAAGCAGACGGGTTACCTCCCGTTCGCTGAATCCTCCCCAGCGGCTCCCCGCGATACCACAGTCCTCACCGGATCAATCCCCCCTCCTTGAAGTGGAGAAACCGAGAGTCTTGACTCTGGCCGAAAGAGGTGGAATTCCAACCGATTCCACGACATTGGAGAAGATTACCGCTCCCTTGGGAAGAAACCGCCCACATGCCGAGGTCGTCTCCGACCTCCTCCCTATTCCCACGGTGAAATCTCCTGCCTCGCCGGAAGAAAGGGAAATGATGCTGGCAAGGCAGCGCGAGACTCCTCGATCCCATATCGGTAAGTCGATGGAGCCTTTTCTGACTGGGTTCCGGAAGAAGGGTACGTTTGTGGGAAAAGGGAAGGGCTTTTCGATCCTGCTCGTTCTGGATACCAGCGGATCGGTCAAAGGGACCCCGCTAGAGGGCATAAAGAAATCGGCCATGGAGTTCGTGAACCTCCTGGGAGAATCGGATCGGGGCGGAGTGATAACCTTTAATGACGAGGCGAGTCTGGTTGCTCCCTTCACTTCTGACAAAAACGCGCTGAAGCAGAAGATCGCGGGGCTCACGACAAAGGGGAGGAACACCGTGCTGTTCGATGCCCTTGATCAGGCCTTTCTCCTTCTGGAAAAGGAGAAGGGCAAAGAGAGATTTGTCGTTCTTTTTTCCGATGGGAAAGACGAGGGGAGCACATCGACTCCCGGCCAGGTGATCAATAAGGCCCGCAAATCGGAAATAGCTGTCTTCTGTCTGGGGTATTCCCGGGTTGAGAGGAAATACCTTCAGGCCTTGGAGAGCCTATCCCAGAGCACGGGAGGCATATTTGCCGAGGCCCCCCATTTTGGGGAAATCGTGGAACTGTTCAAGGCGGCCAGGGATGTGAAGGACAAGAGGGAATCGTGATCCATTCACCATTGGTTTGCCGTTTAAACCCTATCTCAACGGGAATCCCTATCTTCCCCCCGACGAAGCTTGCCCATTTTGATGGCGGTGTATCTCTTTTCCGCACCTTGGAATTTTCCCCATCCCCATCAGCATAAAGAAGGTGGACAGCTTTCCCTGGCAAAACAAAGACAGGGGCTGCCCTATGAGATTTTGGTTGATTTTTGGATCTGAGCGGCTAAAATGGGAGGGAGTTCGAATCTCAATAGTTGGATCGATTGGATACCCTCTCCATTGCCAAGGAAGGAGAAATCTCGATGAGAAAGATACCATTTTATCTCATTCTTGTGGTCGTTTGTCTCCTCTCTATCCAAGGAAACGGGCTTGCTGAAACGATGTACGTGACCGACCGCCTCTATTTATCTCTCCGCAAGGGTCCGGATACAGGGGAGCCTTCCCTGATAGTTCTTCCGTCGGACACGAAGGTTGATGTAATCGAAACGGAGGGTAATTGGGCTCAAGTGAAGCTTGAGAACGGCAAAACGGGGTGGGTCATAAAAAAATATCTGGTTAAGGATGTGCCCAAATCCCTCATTATTGAGCAATTGAAGGAACAAATGGAGAAGAAGGGCCTCATCCCCGAGAGGCTTCAAAAGGAGAATGCCGCCTTACAAAAGGAAATAGATGCCCTGAAAAGCGAAATCCGTGAGAAGAATAAACGCCTTGAGGTGACCTCCAAGGAGAAAACCCTGAAAAGGCTCAAGGAGATCTATGCTACGGGAATTGTGGCCCTTCTTGGCGGGATAGTAATAGGATATCTGGTGAGGAGGCCTAAGAAAAGCAGATACTAGCCGCTAATCCAACCTCCGGGAGTCCGCCCTGAATCCCTGGGCTCCCGGGTAGTTCTCCACCGGTCCACATAATCTCACCGTTAAATCCATCCCGGGCAATTTTTTGAAATTGCGAGAAAATAAGAGATATTTGAGGGAAACCCAAGATTTATTGCAATTTTGGATTTTGTTGTTCCCTTTGGGATAAAATGCAATAAACGGGAATGAACGGAAATAAACAGGGAGAAATATCATTTGCAGTCATCGTTGAACAAGGTGTTTTGGTTTCGGGTCAATGTGTGGTAATAAAGAAATAGTCAGCGAAAAGCCAAACCATCCGTGAGGATGGGATGAAAAGCCACGGGTCTAGGGGAACGAGACTTTTGACCTTGAAAGAGATTCAGGGGAGATCATATGGAAGATACTCTCAGGTTTCAGAATA
>DAOVIU010000146.1 GCA_030673585.1 Pseudomonadota bacterium
CACCCGTATCACCGGTATACGTGGCGATCATTCCAAGGGTAAGGACCTCCTTGGAAAACCCGAATTTGGTGGCCGCCTTGAAGGACTTGGTGGCATCAGGCTGTTGAAGGACTACATGGTCGATCTTCTCACGGGTAAGATCCAATTTGCCCAGGAGCCCTTCGGTCGCTTTCTTCAGGCAATCCTCCATGAAGTTTACCCTCAACTCCAGATCCCGTGTGTATGTCTCCCCCGCACGCCGAAACCTTTCACCCAGGGTTTCAATGCTGATTGAATACGATCCCTCCAGGACTGCGATGGGATCGCCTTCCCCGATAACATAGGCGGCGGCTCCAGCGCCGAAGGGATGCTCAGTTCCCCTATCGAGAGGACCCAGGGGAATATCCGAGGCCACGGCGAGGCCAACTCCTTTTCCCTCCGCAATAATCCGGTCAAAACATCCCAGGAGCGCAGCGGTCCCCGCTCTGGTAGATCCCATGAAATCCGCAGTCCGTACTTCCTCATTGCCCACCAGGGCGGAAGCTATTGTGCTCGATAGGGCCTTCTCCACGTAGGGGCCCGAGGTTGTCGCCAGATAGAGGGTTTCTATAGAACTGGGATCTACCCGCGCATAGGTGGTCGCATTCTGAGCGGCCTCCATGGCCATGGTGACGATATCTTCATCATATCCGGGCACGGACTTTTCCTTAACCCCAGGGGCCGAAAAGTTCCCCCATGCCTTTATATACTCTTCTGCCTTGATCCTGTATTTCGGTATGTACGCACCGTATCCGATTATCCCGATAGCCATTTTCTACGCCTTCACCTTCTGAGGATGTGAATAACCGCAGTTCCCCCGGATCCTCCCACGTTATGAGTGAGACCTACCTCCGCACCCCTAACCTGCCTTTCCTCCTCCTTAACGTCCCCCCGCAGCTGATGAACGATCTCATATACCTGCCCCACACCCGTTGCACCAATAGGATGCCCCTTCGCCTTCAGGCCTCCGCTGGGGTTCACGGGAATCCGTCCCCCGATTTCAGTAACCCCTTCAGTGACGAGCCTCCCTCCTTGTCCCTCCGTTGAGAATCCCAAACTCTCGTAGGCGAGTATCTCGGCAATGGTGAAACAGTCGTGAACCTCGACCACATCTATATCTTCGGGCTTTAGCCCTGCCTGCTGATAAGCCTGTTTTGCGGCGAGGGTGGCTGCTTTCAAATGGGTAATGTCCTTCCTGTCGTGAATTGCCAGATAATCTGTGGCAGCACCGGATCCCACCACGTAGACGGGTTCATCGGTGAAGTCCATGGCGAGTTCACCCCTGCACAGGATTGCAACCGATGCGCCGTCCGTTGTCGGGCATACGTCGAATAGCGTCAGGGGATAAGCCAACATCGGAGAACTCATCGCCCTTTCCAATGTAATCTCAAAGCGTAGTTGAGCCTTGGGGTTCTTCGCGGCGTTCCGATGGTTCTTTACCGCCACGCCTGTAATTTGTTCCTTCTTCGTACCGTACTTGTGCATGTGCCTTAATGAAATCATGGCGTAAATTCCCGGAAACGTGGTGCCCGCAAGCCTCTCCCATTCAACATCACCTGAGACTCCGAGCCAATAACGGTTTCTCTCCCTCGGGAGGTCGTTCATCTTTTCCACCCCCCCCGCCAAGACGATATCGATCATCCCCGTCTTTATCGCCAGGAAGGCATCCCGAAAGGCAAAGCCACTGGAGCAACAAGCGTTCTCCACCCTTCTTGCGGGAATATAGGGGATGCCAGCATGTTCCGTCATCAGGGCGGCCACATTTCCCAACTGGTTCCCACCGGTCTCCAGCGTTCCGATAAAGGCCTCTTGAATGACCTTCGGATCAATTCCCCTTTTAACGTCGGCAAGGGCCTCCGTAAAGGCTTCGACAAAGAGCTCTTTCATGTCCTTTTCCGGAAAGGCCCCATACTTCGTTTGTCCCACTCCAATCACGGCTACATCTACCATCGATCCATTTCCCCCACTGCTATGTTCCTTCGATATCCGAAGGGGTTATCATTTCTACCTCAAAGTCCCCTCGTAGTGGGTCGTCAATTGTCTCTTTCTCACCAGGGGGTTGGAGTAATCCGGCAGGAGCACGGGAGAAACCAGATCGTTATGGATTCCGACCTCTTCCAATTGCCGGTGGTATGACCGAACATGCTCCAGGGTCAACTTCCCGTCCCTTGCCCCCTCCCGGGCGTAAATGGCCGCATTTCTCCCCGCTACCCTTCCGAAAACCAACACATCCATGAGGGAATTACCCCCGAGTCGATTCTCGCCGTGAACGCCCCCTCCTACCTCGCCTGCAATGTACAGTCCGGGAACTGAGCACTCACACTCCTCGTTATATTCCAAGCCCCCGTTTTGGTAGTGAAGGGTAGGGTAGATCAACATGGGCTCCTTTGAGATGTCTATGCCATACCGCTTAAAGATGGTGTACTTCCCCAGGAAATCCCTCTG
Organism: Pseudomonadota bacterium; assembly: GCA_030673585.1. The sequence goes on from DAOVIU010000146.1 coordinate 2,464, forward strand.
AACCCTCCCTTCTCCATACATGATGTCGATCATGGGGGAGTCCAGCCATACCCCGACCTTTCCCGTGGGCGTTGGGACGCCCTTACCCCTATCCGCGCACTCCTGAATAATGGCCGCCACCTCCACATCCCTCGGCTCCCGCTCGAACACGAACTGCTCCCCATCGATATTGACCACATTCACCCCTGCGCCCCTGAACTTCTCCGTGATCAAGAGGCCCTCGGCCTGCTCCGGGAATACCGCCCCCGTGGGATGAAATTGAGCGGCGTGCAAGAAACGGAGGCCCACCCCAGCCCGATACGCCATCACCAATCCATCCCCCGTGGCGCCGTAGTGGTTCGTGGTCATAAATCCCCGTAAGTGGAGGCGCCCGGATCCCCCGGTGGCCATGACTACGGCCCTGGCCTTTATGATGAAGTACTCCTCCGTCTCGAGGTTATAGAGGACTGCTCCCGCACAGTGGCCGAGTTCGTTCAGCACCAGCTCAACCGCCGGGACAAACTCCAAGATCTCTATATCCTCCGCCCGGTTCGCGGCCTCATCCCGAAGTGTCCTCATGATCTCGGCACCCGTGATATCCGAGGCGAAATGGATCCTTTTGCGGGAGGTCCCACCCAGGTGGATGAGCCGGAAGCTCCCATCGGGGTTCTTATCCAACATCACCCCCAGGCTTTCAAGCCACTGAATCACCTCGGGAGCATCTGCGACGAGGCGACGAACCAACTGCGGGTCGTTCTTAAAATGTCCTCCACCCATGGTATCTAAATAGTGGTGAAAGGGAGAATCTTTCCCCACCGTTTCCGCGGCCTGGATTCCCCCCTCCGCCATCATGGTATTGGCATCACCGTGGCGAAGTTTGTTCGCGATAATAACCTTCGCCCCGTGTTCCTGGGCCAAGAATGCCGCCGAAGTTCCTGCTCCGCCTCCCCCAATAACCAATACATCGGTTTCATCAGTAACCTTTGAGAGATCAATGGACTCGGGATCGATCCGGCTCCGTGCCTCCAGGAGATCGACGATCTCATGGTAGACGGCATAGCCCTTGTAGGGGCCAACTCGAATCTCCCTCCTGGACTCGGGCTGATAGTCGGGATGATACGCCCTCAGTATCTCCTCCCTTTCCCCAAGGGTGAGGGCAGGGTACTCCTCTCCCCTGGCCTTTCTCTTCAACCTTTCCGGCCTGGTCTCCTCTACCTTCTTTATCCGTTCCCTCAATTCAGGTGAGTACCCCATAATCGCTATCCCTTTATCCGATAATTTGAATCATGTTCCCCTGCCCGTTGCGTTCTTCCGGATAATGATGCCCATCCGCACCATTAAATACTAAATTGATTATATCTCAAATGATCGACTATGCGGTGTTTTTCCCATTTCTCAGGTTATTTCCCTCGAAAATCCGGTTTCCTTTTTTCCAAAAAGGCGGAGAGCCCTTCCTCATGATCCTCCGTAGTAAAGCAAAGACATTGGGCAAGGGCCTCGTACGCCAATCCAATATCTATGGTTGCTTGAAATCCCCTGTTCACCGACCTCTTGATCAATTTGAGGACGATGGAGCTCTTTTCCGCGAGATCCCCCGCCAATTCCCGAACAGTCTCCTTCAGCTTATCCTTGGGTACTACCCGATTGATCAAACCGATCCTCAGCGCTTCCTTAGCATCGATGATCCGTCCCGTAAACATTAACTCCTTGGCCACGGATGGCCCCACAAGGCTCGGGAGCCTCTGGGTCGCTCCGCCGCCAGGGATAACTCCCAAGCGGACTTCAGGCTGTCCAAAGCTGGCATCTTCCGATGCGACCCTGATATCGCAGGCCAAGGCTAGCTCAAGACCCCCTCCAAGGCAGTAGCCATTGATCATGGCGATCGTCGGGATCTCAAGATTGGCGAAATCCGTGTAGAGCTGTTGGGAAAGGGTTGAAAGGTAATTCATCATATCCCACTGGTTCATCTCCTTCAATTCGGTGATATCCGCACCCGCAACAAAGGCTTGATCCCCTGCACCCGTGATAATGAGGACCCTGACTTCATCGCTCGATCTGATCTCCTCGAGAACGCTCCTCAGCTCCCTTCTTGTTGCTCGATTAAGGGCGTTTCTCTTCTGTGGCCGATTGATGGTGACCGTAACAATCCCTTCTTTCTTCTCATAGATCACGTTCTTGAGATTCATATCCGCCCTCCCGTAACGATCGCGGCTCTATCTTTCAGCCTTACCTTGAAAATCGATGCTCCCCCCATCACCGATGTCTCCATTATTGCTGGGGAGGTCTCGGAGGCCTCTGATCAAAGCGTCTGTCAAAGATCCCTCCCGCGATTCTATTCCTCAACATCTCAAGCGTACCACCGCCGATCATCCACCCCCTGCACCGTTTGTAGAGGTACTCCAGGGGAAATTCCGTCGAAAAGCCATAACCGCCATGGATTTGTATGGCTTCCCTCGTGACATACTCGGCAGTCTCATTGCAGCAGAGCTTTGCGATGGAGCTCTCCAACTCCGAGGGAGTTCCTTCCTGTGCGTGGATTACA
>DAOVIU010000169.1 GCA_030673585.1 Pseudomonadota bacterium
ATCCTTATCGGTCATCCTTTGCGTTCCCAGTTCCGCCAGCATTTCATCGGCGATTTTTTCCGTTTTCTGGGCCCATATATCGATGACCTTATTGTAGCGTTCACCATCGGTGATCAGCCCATCAGTATATTGATCTCTGATTTCCTGGACCTCCTCGTTAGCCTCGGCTAAGAGTTTCTCCTTATTGGAGGGAATCAGCATGTCATCTATACAGATGGAGATTCCCGCCGAAGTCGCATACTGATACCCCAAATTCTTCAACCGATCGGCGAGGATCACCGTCTTCTTTTCCCCGGCGTGTCGGTATGAGTAATCGATTAAGTCGGCTAATTCACCTTTCTCCATTACTTTATTGACTAATTCAAAGGGAATTTCCTCTGGAATAATCTCCCTGAGAATTGCGCGGCCAACGGTGGTCTCAACCAATTGTCCATCCATCCTTACTTTGATCGAAGCATGGAGGTCTACTTCATTGGCATCATGGGCAATCCTGACCTCCTCAAAATTGGAGAAAATCTTTCCCTTCCCCTTCGCCATTGCCGCTTCTCGGGTCATATAATAAATCCCCAGTACGATATCCTGAGTCGGAACAATAATGGGTTTCCCATTGGCCGGAGAGAGGATGTTATTGGTTGACATCATTAAGATCCGGGCCTCCGTCTGGGATTCAACGGAGAGGGGAATATGGACGGCCATCTGATCCCCATCGAAGTCGGCGTTAAAGGCCGCGCAGACCAATGGATGGAGTTGAATGGCCTTTCCCTCAATCAGCACGGGTTCGAAGGCTTGAATTCCCAACCGATGCAATGTCGGGGCACGATTCAGCAACACCGGGTGCTCCCGAATCACCTCATCCAAGATATCCCATACCTCCGGTCTCTCCCTCTCCACCATTTTCTTGGCGCTCTTGATAGCGGTCACATAGCCCTTTTCCTCCAGCCTGTTATAGATAAAGGGCTTAAAGAGCTCTAGGGCCATCTTTTTCGGAATCCCACATTGGTGGAGTTTCAATTCAGGCCCTACCACAATAACGGATCTCCCGGAGTAATCGACCCTCTTGCCGAGGAGGTTCTGTCGAAATCGCCCCTGCTTCCCCCTCAGCATATCGCTCAATGACTTCAGTGGCTTCTTGTTGGGGCCGATGATGGTCCGTCCCCTCTTGCCGTTGTCGAATAAGGCATCAACGGCCTCCTGTAACATGCGTTTTTCATTCCGAATAATGATCTCCGGGGCGCTCAATTCCAGGAGCCTCTTGAGGCGGTTGTTACGGTTGATAACCCTTCGGTAGAGGTCATTGAGATCGGAGGTCGCAAATCTCCCACCATCCAAGGGGACGAGGGGCCTCAGGTCCGGTGGGATTACCGGTATGACCTCCATGATCATCCATTCGGGCTTGTTCTTGGAGTCCCTGAACGCCTCGACGACCCTCAGCCTCTTCCCAAATTTTTTCCGCTTGGCCTCAGATGAGGTCTCCTTCATTTCGGCACGAAGTGTCACCGAAAGCTCATTGACTTCGGTATTCCTCAGCATCTCACTGATGGCCTCAGCCCCTTGGCCGGCAACGAAGGTATCCCCGTACTTCTCCCTTGACTCTCGATATTGCTCCTCGGTGAGGAGTTCGCGCCACTTCAGCTGGCTATCCTTTGGGTCGATGACGATGTAAGCCTCGAAATACAAGACTCGCTCCAACTCCTTCAGGGTAAGGTCCAACAGGGTTCCGATCTTGCTGGGAATGCTCTTTAAGAACCAAATATGCGCCACCGGGCTGGCCAGCCTGATGTGCCCCATCCGCTCCCTTCTCACCTTCGACTGAATGACCTCGACCCCGCATTTCTCGCAGACGATTCCCCGATGTTTCATCCTCTTGTACTTTCCACAATTGCACTCGTAGTCCTTAACCGGCCCGAATATCTTCGCACAGAAGAGACCGTCTTTTTCCGGCTTAAAGGTCCTGTAGTTAATCGTTTCCGGTTTTTTCACCTCACCGTAGGACCACGATTTCATCTTTTCCGGGGATGCGATGGAAATTCGGATAGCGTTAAAACTCAAGGGACCCTTCGGTTTTTCGAAAAAATTGAGATAATCTTCCAAGTTACCCTCCTTGTTTCACCACTCCCTTGTCCTCTATGAGTTCCACATCCAGGCAAAGGCTCTGCAGTTCCTTTACCAGGACATTGAAGGATTCGGGAAGGCCAGGTTCCATAATATTCTCGCCCTTTACGATGGACTCGTAGGTCCTCGTTCTTCCGGCCACATCATCGGATTTTACCGTCAGGAATTCCTGGAGCGAATGGGCAGCCCCATACGCCTCCAAGGCCCACACTTCCATCTCTCCCAGCCGTTGGCCGCCGAACTGCGCCTTTCCACCTAACGGTTGTTGGGTAACCAATGAATAGGGGCCGATGGATCGGGCATGGATTTTATCATCCACCAGATGATGAAGTTTGAGCAGGTAGATGTATCCAACCGTTATCTTCTGGGCAAATGGCTGTCCGGTCCGCCCGTCGTACATGGTCATTTGACCCCCCATGGGGAGATCCGCTTCTTTCAGGAGCTCCTTTATCTCAGTCTCTGAGGCGCCATCAAAGACGGGTACCGCCATATGAATCCCGTCGCCCAACCGTTTGGCGATATTCAGAATCTCCTCATCCGTCGCCGTGTCGATGAATTCGTTGACCTCCTTTGCTGAATCAATGCCCTTAATCCTCGATCTCAGGTTTTTCAGGCTCGGATGCCTCTCAAGCAGCTCTTGAATCTTCCAGCCCAAGCCCTTTGCCGCCCAACCGAGATGTGTTTCCAAAATTTGACCCACGTTCATCCTAGAGGGAACCCCCAACGGATTCAGAACGATATCCACGGCTGTCCCATCCTCCAGAAAGGGCATGTCCTCTTCGGGGAGAATCCGAGAGATGATGCCCTTGTTTCCATGCCTCCCTGACATCTTATCTCCAACGGACAACTTCCTTTTCATAGCCACATAAACCTTCACCTGTTTGATGACCCCTGGCGGCAGCTCATCTCCCCTCTTCAGCTTGGAAATTTTCTCGTCAAAAACGGCCTTCACCATCTCGATTTGAGCATCCCCGCTCCCGAGGATCTCCCGAACCTCCGTTTCAACCCCTTCGTCCCTCCTCACGCCTACCTCACCCAATTTCTCATAGGGAATCTTGAGGAGGGCATCTGTCGTAATCGTTTCACCTTCATCCAGCAAAACCCTCTGCTTACCATCGGTTAATCGACTCGCCGACTTCTTCCCATTTAGGAGCTCTCCCACTCTCTTCCTGATATTATCCCTGATGATCCGTACCTCATCCGCCTGATTCTTGAGGATCCTCACCTTCTCCTGAGCTTCAATGGCCCTGCTTCTCTCGTCCTTATCCACACCTTTTCTTGAGAAGACTTTGGCATCGATGACGATGCCCTCTATTCCGTGCGGAACCGTAAGGGAGGTATCCCTGACGTCCCCAGCCTTTTCGCCGAAGATAGCCCTCAACAATTTCTCCTCCGGGGATAGCTGAGTTTCACCCTTGGGGGTTACTTTACCCACCAGGATATCGCTCGGTTGTACCTCCGCCCCAATGCGGATAATTCCGCTCTCATCGAGATCCTTTAATGCCTCTTCGCCCACGTTGGGGATATCCCGGGTAATCTCCTCCTTACCCAATTTCGTATCCCGGGAAACACATTCGAGTTCCTCGATATGAATCGATGTGTATGCGTCCTCCTTCAGGAGCTTTTCGCTAATGAGAATGGAGTCTTCGAAATTGTAACCGCCCCAAGGCATGAAGGCGACCAAGACGTTCTGTCCGAGGGCCAGCTCTCCCCCATCCGTCGCAGGGCCATCGGCAAGAACCTCTCCCTTCTTAACCCTCTGCCCCCTGTTGACGATGGGCTTCTGGTTAATGCACGTGTTTTGATTCGACCTTTGATATTTGATGAGATTATAAATATCCACTCCCGTATCGTTATCACCCTTGGAGGGATGGTCACAACGGATGACAATTCTGGATGCGTCAACATCCTCAACCACCCCTTCCCTTTTTGCGATGATCGTAACCCCTGAATCCCTTGCCACAATGCCCTCCATCCCCGTCCCAATCAATGGAGCATCAGTACGCATGAGGGGAACGGCCTGCCTCTGCATATTTGAACCCATCAAAGCCCGATTGGCGTCATCATTTTCCAAAAAGGGAATGAGGGAAGTAGCGACGCTGACCAGTTGCTTCGGCGAAACATCCATGTAATCCACTTCCTCCGGCTTCACCATGATAAACTCCCCGCCCTTTCTTGCGGAAACGAGGGGGGCCGTGAACCTCCCATGCCGATCGACGGAAGCGTTGGCCTGGGCGATACTGGCCTCCTCTTCCTCGAGGGCGAAGAGATACTGTATGGTATTGGTTACCTTCCCATTGACCACTTTCCGATAAGGAGTCTCGATAAACCCATAGTCGTTCACTCGCGCATAGGTGCTGAGAGAGGTGATCAATCCTATGTTCGGTCCTTCAGGAGTCTCAATCGGGCAGATCCGTCCATAATGGGTTGGATGGACATCTCTCACCTCAAATCCGGCACGCTCCCGCGTCAACCCACCAGGCCCGAGGGCGCTCAGTCTCCGTTTATGCGTGATCTCCGAAAGGGGATTGGTCTGATCCATGAATTGAGACAGCTGGCCGCTGCCGAAAAACTCCTTGATAACGGCTGAAAGGGGTTTGGAATTGAACAGGGCGTGGGG